>JAQZBA010000276.1 GCA_029239365.1 Herbinix sp.
CCAGACATGATCATAGGGCCAACCGTTGCACCTACACCCCAGAAGCAGTGGAGCCAACTCATATGATGCGACTTATAATGATCAGCTACATAGGAATTCAAGCCTGCATCCACTGACCCGGCACCCAGTCCCAGAGGAATGGTAAACAGATAGAACCAATGAACGGAGGGTGCGAAGTAAAAACCGAGAATACCAATCGCTGTCATAGCGGTACTAACTGCGGTAACCTTTGCCGTTCCAAATCTCTTCAGTACCTTTCCACTGTAAAAACTGGATATGATAGTACCACCGGCAATCATCATATAAATAGGTCCGACTGCACTCAAGGATACATCGAATTCGGTACGGATGATTGGCCAGCTTACACCTAGAAGTGAATCCGGTAAACCTAAGCAAATAAAAGAAACATAGATAATAATTAGAATAAAAGTTGCCATTTTCATGCCTTTCTTATCAATAGATATTTGTTCATAATATTAGTCATCTGATATACAGATTGGTGAATATAAGTCCAGATGTATATATATGTACTTATATTCACTAGTATAATTGATATGACTTATGTCACCCGATATTGAAACTAAGGGAGTATTACTATTTCCTTGAAGCTTTCACTAGGAATGCTTCAAGGTGAAATAATAATACTCCCAAATAATAGGTCAGTCTAAAAGGTACATGAGGTCTATGCCCTAGCAGTCGAATTAACGGTTGATAGATCCCATTCCTCATAAATCTTAGGGACATCACTGATTAAGCGCTTAGTATAAGCAGCTTTTGGATTAAGGATTACCTCATCAGCAGTACCACGTTCAACAAATTTGCCTTGCTCCATGATATATACTTTATCAGAGATGTAATAGGCAAGACCGATATCGTGAGTAATGAAAATAATCGTCATTCCGATTTCGTTACGTAGATTTAGTAACATATCCAGAATAGTAGCTCGGGAACAAGCATCAATCATAGAGGTAGGCTCGTCAGCAAGAAGGATCTTCGGTTTAAGAAGGAAGATACGTGCAATCATGAGACGCTGCATTTGCCCGCCGGAGAGCTCAAAGGGATATTTATTGGTCAATTCGGCGTACTTCAGATTCACGAAGCTGCACGCTTCGGTCATCATCTCTAGCTTCTTTTCCTTGGAAAAGCGTTTGCCACCACGCATGTGGATACAGTCAAGTAAAACCTGGTCTATCTTGTTAAATACATTATAGGATGTGAAGGGATCCTGAAAGATTGCTTGGATATCCCTCCAGTATTTCTTCTTCTTGGCACGTGTATTGATATCGAGCGGTTTGTCCTGGAAGAATATCTGACCCTCAGTTATGCTAATGAGACCTAGAAGCATTTTGCTAATCGTTGTCTTTCCACTACCGGACTCACCAACGATGGAGATTAATTCACCCTCGCGAAATTCGAAATCGACATGATCTACTGCGACGGTCTTCTTCTCACCAAAACCGAATACCTTCGTGACGCCCTTCCCGCTTAAACACATGGGTTTTGTATCACTCATTTGCATATTCCTCCCTCAGTTTCTCAATATCTAAAATACAACGATAGCTACGGTTGTCTCCGAATTCTCTGAGTCCCACTGCATTCATCTTGCATTCATCGGTAACATATTTACAACGTTCAGCAAAGCGGCAACCGGATGGTGGTTTCTTTAAGTTTGGAGGCGTTCCGGGGATTGCAGCCAATTTCACATCACGAGTGCCTGCCTCGGGTACGATGATGGAGCCCATTAGGCCTTTGGAATAAGGGTGAGTTGGATTGAATACCATCTCCTTAGCGGTACCTTTTTCTACGATTTGCCCAGCATACATAACCATAATATCATCAGTTACGTTATAGAGGAGCGGTAGTTCATGAGTTATGAAGATCATTGATTTGATATAGCCCATCTCCATCAGATTACGGAGCATCTTGATAACCATCTTCTGGCTGGTAACGTCGAGGGCACTGGAAGGCTCATCAGCGATGAGGACCTTCGGGGATAATATCGTAGAGATGGCGATTACAGTACGCTGCTTCATACCACCGGATAATTCTACTGCATGTCTTTCAAGCACAGATGCAGGTAGACCTAATTCTTCAAAACGTTTTCTGGCAAGTTCATAGATATCCTTTTTGGGCATCTTTGGATCATGCACATGGATAACATCCTCTATGAAGCGGATGATTTTCTGTGTCGGGTTCAAGGCGTTCATCGCGGCCTGGGGGATATAAGCAATCTCAGTACCCAGAATATTTTTACGGATGGTGTCCGGGTCTAACTTTGATATGTTCTGTCCATCGACGATGATATCACCACTCATATAATGCAATGGAGCAAAGTAATACCCCATTAAGCTAAGAGCAAGAGTTGACTTTCCGCATCCGGATTCACCAGCGATACCCAGAGATTTACCTTCCTCAATTGTCAGTGATACATGGTCAACGGCATATACATCTTCATGGAATCTGGTAATATATTTTGTTGTAAGGTCTTTAACCTCAAGAATTGTCTTTCCCATTTCGGACCTCCTAATCTCTCAATGTGGGGTTGAATACCTGATCGAGACCGGTATTCATTAAGTTCAGTGAGAATGATATCAGCGCAATAATCAGAAGGACGGGGAAATATGCCCACCAATAACCATGTGTATGAGCTGAATAAAGCATTGCCCAGTTCATCATAAGACCAAGCGTAGGTATTTCGGTGGTCTTTGGCCCAAGACCGAGCATAGAAAGCTGTGCTTCTGCCAAAATTGCTGTAGATATTTGTAATATCAATGCCATAACAACATAAGAAGCGATGTAAGGCAGTATATCATTTAAAATAATTCTTAATAGGCTATGACCGGAAAGTTTACTTAGGTTAACATGATCACGGTTACGTAGGGAAATTACCTGAGAACGTACTGATCTTGTTGTCCAAGTCCATGAGGTGAAACCAATTACAATTGCGCAAGTAGTAGCTCCTCGATTCTCCTGTCCGATACCATAAGAAACCAGGATAAGAATAATAAAACCTGGAATAACGGTAAATAGATTTGTGATGAACAGAATTAATTCATCAACCCATCCACCAATATAACCAGCCAACAAACCGGTTGATAGGCCGATAAAGGTTGCTATAGAACCTGCAATCAAACCAATCATTATTGAGGTTTTGGCAGCGGAAACCAGTTCTTTTAAAGTATCTCGTCCAAAGTTATCTGTACCTAGGGGTAAAGTAATTGAATTAATTACATCCTTAGTATTGATATAATCTGTATCAGTAACGACCTTGGCCTCCTCTAAAGCACCTGTTTCGGCGTTTTCAGTAGCAATAACAACTTCGCTGGCATTTAGGGCCTGCTCAAGGTTAGTATTTAGTCGCTTATAATAATTACGTTTCGCCATAGTCATACCGGCTGGCTTAAGGGATGGATCATATTTCTCCTCCCAAAGTTTCAAAAGACTCTTAGTATCTGTAGTGTCAATGTCTGCTTCCGGAATGCCTATTAGTAACAGCCATTCTTTCATCGCTGCACGGTCTTCTTCATTTAATTTGTCAGCAAGTCTTTTCGCATCTGCTTCTGGAAGTTTCATAATATCAGGTTCAGAGTCTATCGCATCATATACAGATACATAGGTACCTGGTTCTGAGAAAGAGCTTAAACCGACCATCTGCAGAGGATTACCAGGAACAAATAGTGGATAGATGAAAAGTGACAATAAAACAAGAACGAAGATGGAAAAACCCACAACAAATTTGGGAGAGTGAAAAACCTGACGTATTGTATTTTTCATATTCTATTCCCCCCTAATCAAATTGCGCGGCTTTAACGCGCGGATCAATAAACCCATAGATAATATCAATTGTAAAAGAGGCTATCAAGACCATTAAAGTAATGATTAGTGTTGTAGCCGATAAAACAGGATAATCCGAGGAGGTAACGGCACTAAGTAAAGTGGTACCAAGTCCCGGATAACTGAAGATGATTTCTGCAACTAATGCGCCACCAACCATAGTACCTAAGGAAAGAGCCAGACCGGTAACCTGTGGCAGCATTGCGTTACGGAATACGTAACCAACGATTTTGCTGTCCTTGACACCAAGGTAACGGCTGTATTTTACATAGTCGGCATTCAACTCATAGATTGACATGGAACGCATACCGATTGCCTGGCCTCCAATGGAAATGATAACAATTGACCAAAAGGGCAGTTGATAATGCGCAATTACTGATTTAATAAAAGTCCAGCTGAAGTTGGGTATCAGATCATAACCATACCCACCGGCAGTTGGTGCAATGTTCAATTTGGTAGCAAAAATACCAAGCATAATTACTGCCATACCGAAGGCCGGTACACAGCTTAAAAACAAACTGAGAGGCATTAAGAGCTTATCAAAACCTTTCTTGATATAAGCTGCCAATGCACCTAGAATATTACCAATAAGCCACCCAACAATGATAGCGGGCAACTGCAAACCAAGAGTCCATAAAATTGCATTGGAAATAATGTCATTAACTTTACGTGGATATTGACTAAACGAAAGACCGAAATCTCCTCGAGCTGCATTTTTAAGATATGTAAAAAATTGTTCGATTTCAGGTTTGTCAAGTCCGAATACTTTAACATAATTATCATACATTGCTTTTGTCGTAGCTGTGTCTGATATTCCGCGTGCTGTTTTGGACATAATATTTGCAACAGGATCTGCCGGCATCATTCGGGGAAGTACAAAATTCAATATGAAAGCAATGAATAATGTAAGGAGAAACCAAACAATTTTTTTACCGAAATACTTGCGATAGCCTTTCATATAATACCTCCAAAGATTTTAGAAACAGCCATGTTTCAAGAGCTCCCGAAACATGGCTGACTATTAGATTCAGGTGTTACTATTTAAGTTGTTCTTATACCAGTAATTACTGAACCAATGTTATATTATACAGAGCAGCGATTCCATAACCATCAGTACAATCTGACGGAGGGATGTTTAAGCCATCGCCTTGCTCAGGGAAGCCAGTCCATACAGTTTCATTTACAGCATGGAACTTGTCAGGTCTGTACATAAGTGAGAAGGAAGGAATATCGCTTAAGTAAATCTTAACTGCTTCGGTGTAGTATTCTTTACGCTTAGCTTCATCTAATTCAGTAGGAATTAACTTGATAAGCTCTTGAACACGATCATTACTGTAATGGCCATAATTACCGGACCAGTTACCCTCAACACCATTGAATTCAGAACTCATGAGGTAACGGAAACGACCCCAAGGCTGAACAGGTGATGCACTATCAGTCCACATCATGAAGATATCATAATCCTGCTGATGAGCTGAGGTTACA
>JAQZBA010000277.1 GCA_029239365.1 Herbinix sp.
GAACGTGAATGATAGGCAGGATGGATTGAATACATTGGAATGGCTTGAGCAACAGAGTTGGGTGGATTGCATCGGATACTGGGGAGAATCTTATCTTGCGTTTACCGGTTGGGTGATGGCTGATATTGTAACTCCGAAGGTTCGATCTTTGTGTCTTGCCAATTACGGAACGGATCGATATATTTCAGCGTATGAAAAACAATTATTCAGGCATGATGTTTTGACCTCATGGGCAATGGAGAACGCAGGTTACGAAATTTCTGCCGATTATCTGGAATCCTGCAAATATAGACCGCATATGCTTGTGGATGAAACTTTGTGGGGCAAAAAGTTGGAGTGGTATAGGCATTGGATTACGAATACAAAACGAGCGGATACATACTGGCATCAGGGTTTTTGGAAAGCCCTTCAGAATATACCGCCTAAGGTAAAAGTACCTGTATATATTGCAGAAGGATGGTTTGATCACCATTTAGGAAGCGCACTAAAAACCTGGGAATGCTTATCAAAGGAGGCAAAAGAACATAGCTGGTTAGATATTGGACCTTTGAATCATTTCGGACAGAACAGTATAACCTCTTATCAGCCTCAAAATATCAACAGCGGAAATTATCTGCCAGTTTTGAACTGGTTTGAACAAACCTTAAAGCAGAAAATATTACCGGAAAAATCCGTGAATCTATATGTAATTGGTGAGGATCAGTGGAAGAAGGTTTCTGAGTGGCCATATTCTAATATAAGAAGGCAGACTTTATATCTTGGAGGTCATGACAAAGGTAAGATTATAGAAAAACCAGGTAGCAAAGGAAGCTTTCAATATACATATGATCCTGAATATCCTGTTCCTTCAAAAGGAGCGGAAGCGATGCTCCACACAATAAATGAGATTGGAAGTCTCCTGCAACCGGAAGCGGGCTATCGTGATGATGTTATTACCTTCCAGTCGGATATCTTAGAGAAGGATCTTAAAATTTTTGGGAAAACTTTTGTTCACCTTTTCATAGCATCAGATGTGGAGGATACAGCATTTACAGCTAAGCTGATGGAGGTCAAACCAGAAGGACATGCATACAATATTAGATCTTCTATTACTACTATAGCTGCTGAGGTCGAAGATTATAGACCTAATACAATGATTGAAGTCTGTATTAATATGTGGGATATAGCATGGACGATACAAAAGGGATCATGCTTACGATTGGATATCTCTTCGTCGGACTTTCCCCAGTATGCAATTCACAGTAATTATCCCGGCGTATGGGCGTGCAATGAGCGAAGCAGGAAAGCAAATCAATCTATATATTTTGGGAATGGATTACTTTCTAGAATAGAGTTAGAGGTTTTAGTTTAGCTATATTACACGAACTGACAATCTTCCGAAGTTGGATGTAATTTTTGGGTAAAAATTGATGGAGCAGCTAATAAAATAAGCTTTAATTTAAAATGATAGGAGGTAGAGAAATGGATAAAGTTGTTATTGGCGGAGGTCAAGGCTTCTGGGGTGATAGTAATGATGCTGCCATACATATGGTTAGACATGGCGGGCTTAATTATATGGCTTGCGATTACCTAGCGGAACTGACCCTCTCAATTATGGCAAGACAAAAACTGAAAAACCCCCAAGCTGGATATGCTAGAGATTTCATTGGTTTATTGAGCGAATGCATTACGGATGCTCAGGACAACGGAGTACGCATTCTTACCAATGCCGGTGGTATGAATATCAGGGGTTGTGTGGATGAAATAGCAAGTTTATATAAAAAGAAAGGTCTAACCGGCCGGAAGATTGGTTATGTGCTAGGAGATGATATGACCGGTGAGATAGACCGAATGATGGCAGAAGGAATTACTTTTGATAATATAGATGGTGTAGGTGATTTTAATGAAATAAAGGATAAAATCGTAAACGCAAATGTTTATTACGGGCATGAGCCAATTATCGAATGTTTGTCCGGCGATGCAGATGTCATTATTACAGGCCGTGCGACAGATTCTACACTCTTTCTTTCACCACTCATGTATGAATTGGGAATCAAGGAAGATGACTGGACGAATATTGCTAGAGGTATTATGGCCGGGCATCTGCTGGAGTGTGGTGGACAGGGAGCTGGCGGTAATTTTGAATATGGATGGCGTGATGTGCCGGATATGGATCAGTTGGGCTTCCCAATCGCAGAGTTTTCATGGGATGATTTGATTATAACGAAAGCGCCTAACTGTGGTGGTTTGATCACAGAACAGTCTTGTAAGGAGCAATTTTTATATGAAATACATAATCCGGTAAGCTATGTCACGCCGGATGTCATTGCAGATGTTTCAAGGGCTACGCTAACACAGGCAGGCAATAACAGGGTGGCTGTTGAGGGGATACAGGGAAGGAAGCGTCCCGACACATTGAAATTGTCCATCGGTTATCATGCGGGTTATAAGGTGGCTACCATGTTAAGCTTTGCTTGGCCAAACGCATATGAGAAAGCTCAAAAAGCGGCAGATATTCTTATGAAAAAAATGCAACGTAAAAATCTCAAAGCAGAGGATATTCGAATCGACTATATCGGATTAAATTCGTTACATCTTGGGATTTCCAATATGGACCCGGCTCATGTGAAGGATTTAAATGAGATAGTGCTTAGAGTTGCGATTCGAACAAAGGATAAGTTGGAAGCTGAAAAGATCATTCCCGAGATAGCTCCGTTACAGCTAAATGGACCTCCAGGCGCAAGCTTTTTCGGTGGAAGAGCGAAGGTTCAAGAGGTAATCGGACTTTGGCCAACCTTGATTCCAAGAGATTCAGTGAAATTATCATCTAATATCTTAACGATTGAGTAAAGGAGGAATTAGAGTATGGCTGAGATATATCTAAATCAAATTGCTCATGGAAGGTCAGGAGATAAAGGCGATACAAGTAATGTCTGTATTTTTGCCAGAAAGCCTGAATACTATGAGGTGATAAGAAGGGAAGTAACGGTTCAGAAGGTCCGGGAGCATTTTGGGGATATGGTACAGGGTGAAATAATCAGGTATGAGGTTCCTAGCTTATCAGGTTTTAATTATGTTATGCAGCATGCATTAGGTGGAGGTGCTACTCATTCCTTAAGATTAGACAGTTTAGGTAAATCAATGGGATCTGCCTTTATGAGGATGAAGATTAATTTGGACGAGACACTAGAGAATTAACAGGAGGAAATGTTTATGTCAGAGCATATGGCACTGGAAAATATAGTTGTACTAGATTTGACCAGAGTTCTTGCTGGACCATATTGCGGATCAATGTTGGCGGATTTTGGTGCTACTGTAATTAAAATTGAGCAGCCCGGAGTCGGAGATGATAGCAGGCATTATGGCCCACATATCAATGGAGAAAGTCTGTATTACGGGAATTTAAATCGAAATAAATATGGTATTACGCTTAACCTTAAGACAGAGGAAGGGAAGAAAATCTTTCGAAAATTAGTTGAAGAAGCTGATGTAGTGATTGAAAATTATCGGTTTGGTGTAATGGATCGGCTTGGATTAGGATACGAGCAACTTAAGGAGATTAACCCAAGACTGATTTACGGAGCGATTACTGGATTTGGTGCCAATGGTCCTTATCGCGATCGTCCAGGATATGATATTATTTCGCAGGCAATGGGTGGATTGATGAGTGTCACTGGGCAGGAAGGCGATCCTCCGACACGTTGTGGCAGTGCTATGGGTGATGTTTTAGGTGGTCTTAATCTGGCTATTGGTGTATTAGTCGCATTAAACGCAAGACACGTTACCGGAAAGGGACAGTATGTAGATGTTTCCATTGCAGATTCGGTTGTACTAAGCCTTGAACAGGCATGGCAACGATATTTTGTAACCGGTGAGGTACCGATACCTCATGGCAATTATTATGATGCTATAGCTCCGTATGACTCCTATCAGACCATGGACGGTTGGATGGTAATAGGTTGCGGTAACCAAAAACTTTTTGAGGTGCTGTGTGATAAAATACTTCAACAACCGGAATTAATTGAGGATGAGCGATTCAAGACGGTTCCTCTTCGAGTAAAAAACAATAAGGATTTTAAATTAATCATGGAAAAGTGGCTATCAGATTATACGGTAGAGGAAGCGGTAGATAAAATTCTAAGTACAGGAATACCTGCAGGACCTATTTTAAATGTGGAACAGATTGCACACGATGAGCATTTCACAAAAGCAAGAGAGTTGTTTGTGCCTATGAATCATCCCATTTGTGGTGAAGTACTGATTAATGGAAATGCTGTTAAAATGAGTGACACCAAAGCGAGTATTCGGATGCCATCACCAACCCTTGGACAACATACTTCTCAAATACTTCAAAAATATGGATATTCCCAGGATGAGGTTGAAAGATTAGCGGTTGAGGGTGTAGTGTGAAAATAAAAAGCGATTTTCACACTTCCAAGTTTGTGCCTGCGTCTTCCTCGGCACAAACTAACACGAGGGGTAGGCATGATAAACTAGTATAAGTGTAAATAGTGGATGAGTCAGGAAGGAGTGAGAAACATTATGGCTAGGAAGGTAGTACTAGCCGGAGCGTGTCGTACTGCAATTGGTAGTATGGGTGGTTCCTTGAGCACCGTTCCGGCAGCTGAGCTCGGAGCTGTAGTGATTAGTGAAGCAGTGAAAAGAACAGGAATTGCTCCTGATATGGTTGATCAGGTATACATGGGCTGTGTGATACAGGCAGGTCTTGGACAGAATGTAGCACGTCAGGCAGCTATTAAGGCGGGGTTGCCGGTGGAGGTACCTGCAGTAACCGTTAATGTTGTATGCGGTTCCGGTTTATATGCGGTAAACATGGCAGCACAGATGATAATATCCGGTGAAGCGGATATTGTAGTAGCAGGTGGTATGGAGAATATGTCTATGGCACCGTATGCCTTAATGCAGGCTAGGTTTGGCTATCGGATGAATCATGCATCTATGCTTGACACTATGGTAACGGACGCGCTATGGGATGCCTTTCATGACTACCATATGGGCATTACAGCAGAGAATGTTGCAGGACAGTGGGGACTAAAAAGAGAAGAGCTTGACCTATTTGCGGCAGAAAGCCAGAGAAAGGCATCTATAGCACAGAAAACCGGGGCCTTCGAACGAGAGATCGTTCCGATCGAGGTAAAGAAGAAACGTGAAGTAATTCTTGTGGATAAGGATGAAGGATTACGGCCTGGTACAACGGTAGAAAATATAGCAAGGCTTCATCCTGCTTTTAAAGATGACGGAGTAGTTACAGCTGCAAATTCATCCACCATAAATGATGGAGCAGCAGCGGTGGTTGTCTTAAGTGAAGAGAAAGCGAAG
>JAQZBA010000278.1 GCA_029239365.1 Herbinix sp.
GTCCGTCATATGTCGATTACAACCTTGCCTGTAGAGAATAAGATTGGTATTACAACCAGGGTTCCGGGAAGTAATTCTGAATTCAAGACTAGATTAGCCATGCTTGGCATCGGGGATGAAGTCATCTTCTTCAAATTTGGTTCGAGAATGCAACTAAGGCGAAGCAATCGACCGATTATTCTGCTCTCCATGGGAGTAGGAATCTCGACCCTCAGACCTGTAATTCTTGCGTTCCTCCGGGATAAATCAAATATCATGCGATTGATTAATGTTAATGTCAACTCCTCCGGTTCACATATCTATCGGCAAGAACTCGATTCATTGGCAGATGGCGATTACATAAATTATTGGTTGGATTCACGGAGCAGCTATTATGAGACACTCTCTAAATTATCTGAAACTCCGGATGCTCTCTACTATATCGTTGGAACAGATGACTTTATGAAGGAAACAATTCGGTTTTTGAATGGTAGGAATATTCTGAATTCAGATATTGTCTTAGATCGAAAAGAAGAGAAGCTAAAAGAGTATTTCGTTGAGGAGAGTCAGACAATAGAATAACGTTGATATTAATAAAATGAGGACCCATAGCACAGTTTTGCTACAGTTCCTCATTTTTATCAGGGCAAGTGAATTGGGTTACCAATTCACTTATTTAAGCTATCATTTCTTTTATTCACTTGTAAAGTAATGCAAGTCTGGTACCCGAGTAAATACTAATACTTAATGAACTTGGAACCGGGAACATTGCAGATTACGCACTTATCAGGAATAGAGGTCTCGATGTTTCCGCAGATCGGGCAGAGGTAGTAGTATACTTCTTCCTTCTCCTCAAGGCTATTCAATGCCTCCGTATATAATTTAGCATGTACGGCTTCAGCCTTCATGGCAAAATTGAAGATTGGCATTACATTATTCAGACCTTCCTGCTCGGCAATAGCTAAGAATTCAGGATACATACTGGTTGCTTCGTGAGTCTCACCGGCAATGGCAGCCTTCAGGTTATCCTGTGTGGTGTTGATTTTACCAGCTAACTCAAATTCCTTCAAGGCATGAATGGTTTCTGCATCTGCCGCACATTTGAATAATTTTGCAGCATTCTGGTAACCGTCTTTCTCGGCCTTCTTCGCATAAGCCAAGTACTTGCGGTTTGCCTGAGATTCTCCGGCAAACGCTTCCATTAGATTCTTTAAAGTTCTATTATCTTCCATCCTGTACCTCCGGTTTATTTTATTAGGATTAGTCGTTATACTCTGCCATCCATAATCCGTGCAGATTACAATATGCATATACTCTTTTTAATTTATCATCATTCGTTAATGCGAATGTAAGATAGGGCTTATCACCAGGAGCGAGGGATTTGCGTTGTCCACCCTTCTCAGTCATGAGATATACCCAGCCAATATAATGCTCTTCTGTCATTGGATGGGGAACAGAGCCAACCTCTACGATAACTTCATTGCTGTCCACCTTGATTACAGGGATATGTTTTTCGAGAGAAGCATCCACCGTATTGGGAACTAATTCGGTCATTTCCTCGCCGCAGCATACAAGCGGAACACCGGCATTGTTAATTAAGCCGATGGTGTTGCCACATTTCTTACAGATATAAAACTTTTGATCTTTTTTCATCTTTCTTACCTTCCTCTCAGTGTTTGTGGTTTACATTTTCTACGCTTTTATTATATCATGAATAAAAAGCTTATTCATGATCTTCAGCTCCGATCGCATGCAATCAAGCAAGCTTATCGCATGCTCACTACGCTTTTATTATATTATTTTATTGGGAATAGTACAATCTCAGAATAATAGTTTTCGATTATAATCGACATTGGATATGTAATCGTTTCACTAACTTTTTGTGCATTATGCAAAAAATCAATAGGTATTTAATCATGTCATTATCAGATAGCGACAAATTAATATTTGTTCAAATTGAAACATTTCAATATTGCGATTATAATAAGATTATCTTAAGAAGATGATTGGCCAATCAGTTCTTCAGAAATACAATAAAACAATCTATTTTTGAAGTGAGAGGGTAGAATAACTATGAAAGAAAAAATTCAAGTATTTGGTAGATTTTTTAGTGGTATGGTATTACCGAACATTGGTGCATTCATTGCCTGGGGATTTATTACTGCTATGTTTATATCAGTAGGCTGGGTACCTAATGAAAGCCTTGCTGCATTGGTAGATCCAATGGCTAAAACACTTCTTCCGCTTTTAATTGCATATACAGGCGGTCATGTTGTTGCTGGTCATAGAGGTGGAGTAATCGGAGCGATTGCTACGATGGGTCTGATTATCGGATCTCCGGTTCCTCAGTTCTTAGGCGCTATGTTAATGGGACCTTTTAGTGGTTTCCTGATCAAGAAATTTGATAAATTATTAGAAGGTAAGATAAAAGCAGGCTTTGAAATGCTTGTGAATAACTTTTCCCTTGGTATCATCGGTGCTATCTTAGCAATTGTTTCATTAAAGGCAATAAGCCCGATTGTAACAGCGTTAAATTCCGTGATGGAAGCCGGTGTAGGCTTCTTCGTAGATAATAAATTACTTCCTTTAGCTAGTATCTTAATTGAGCCTGCTAAAGTATTATTCTTAAACAATGCATTAAATCATGGTATCCTTACACCTATGGGTATGGAACAGTCGAAAGAAATTGGAAAATCAATCTTCTTCCTGTTAGAAGCTAATCCCGGTCCTGGTCTTGGTATCCTTCTTGCTTGCGTAATCGCTGGTAAAGGCTTGATCAAGAACTCTGCACCTGGTGCTATTATTATTCATTTCTTTGGTGGTATTCATGAGATTTATTTCCCTTACATCTTATCCTGCCCTCCATTAATTCTTGCAGCGATTGCAGGTGGAGCAAGTGGTGTATTAACTAACACCATCTTAGGAGGCGGTTTGGTTGGCCCTGCATCACCCGGTAGTATTCTTGCTGTATTAGCAATGACTCCCAAGGGTGGATATCTTCCGGTTGTCTTAAGCGTATTGATCTCTACAGCAGTATCCTGTGTTGTAGCAGTTCCGTTATTAAAGATCTTCGGTAAGGATGAGGACATCGACGCAGCAAAAGCTAAAGTTCAAGATATGAAGAATGCATCGAAGGGTATTACCACTTCCAACGTTAAGGTTGATGCTAAGAATGTAAAAACCATCGTATTTGCTTGCGACGCAGGCATGGGCTCCAGCGCAATGGGCGCTACCATCCTGAAGAAGAAGCTGACAGAGGCAGGTCTTGGTAATATTAACGTAATTCATGCTTCGGTATCTTCTATCCCTGGGGATGCGCAGATCATCGTTACACATACAGCACTCAAGGAGAGAGCAGCAAAAAGCAATCCGAATGCGAAGCTGGTGTTAATAACAAACTTTATGGCAGCACCGGAATATGATCTTCTGGTAGAGGAATTAAAATCCGGCAAATAGTTTATTATAGTAGATAATAAGTCAGTAGGAACAAATATATTGGAGTATTTTAACATACGCACGAAAAGCGGCACAACTGCCGCTATTCGTGCGTTGAAGTGTTATTATCTAAGGCGCATAAGGAATGCGCAGGAATGGGGGGCAACTATGAATTTTACACCGCGTCTTCGCCAGATATTATTAATACTGTTGAAGGAAGGGCAGATCATATCTGTTAAAAAGCTGGCAGATGAGATTAAGGTTAGTAAAAGGACAGTACAACGAGAGCTGGAATATATCGGTTCCTCGCTTACCAAGTATCAGGTAGCTCTCCAGACTAAGACCGGCATTGGTATCTGGCTTCAAGGTTCCGGTGAAGATAAAGACAAATTATACAACCTATTGAGGGAGGAGGATACGGTTGATTCCGGTGATAAGGATAATCGAAGAAAACGCCTTATCTTAGAAGTTCTCCGCGATCGTACTCCGAAGAAGCTTTATTATTATGCTAATATTTTTGATGTAAGTGAAGCCACCATAAGCAACGATATGGAAGCAATTGAAAGCTGGTTCCGTAAGTTCAACCTGTCCATCATTCGAAGACAGGGCTATGGCGTTGCCTTGGAAGGCAGCGAGAAGGATTATCGACTTGCGGTACGTAAGTTCATTGATGAGAACTCGGACAATAAGCTGATCAAAAGCTTTACCGAGGCGGATGAACGCAATATTATTGACATCCTAAGGGATAAAGAAGGTCCTAACATCTACTCACTGTTAAACAATGATATTCTGAACAGGGTTATCATCTGTTTTCAGAGTATACGTGACAGAAGGTTAATTCGATTAACAGAAAACTCATATATCGGGCTGATTCTGCATGTAACGATAGCCGTGAATAGAATCCTACAGCAGGAGATTATTGAGCCAAATGAGGAGCTGTTAGAGAAATTAGTGAAAAACGACGATTATAATTTGGCCACCCACATAGCAAGTTCTCTGGAGGAGGAATTTCAGATTGATATTCCTGATATTGAGATCGCTTATATCTTGCTGCATATTAAAGGGTCAAAATTACAATATATTGATGAGGATGAGCTTGAGACAGAGAATCAGAGAGAACGTCAGGAGATTTTAAACTTTATCAATGACATGATAGATGTTTACGATGAGGAGATTGCATATGACTTAAAGCTGGACGAGGAATTCATCGCCGGGCTGTTAACCCATTTGCAGCCTACCTTTGTAAGACTGCGTAATAACATGATTATAACGAATCCCTTAATGCAGCAGATCAGGGACACTTATCCCGTCATCTATGGGAAGAGCAGGAAGGTCGGTGAGCTGATTACCAGCCGTTACGGTTTTGTCGTACCGGAGGAGGAGATCGGCTTTTTAGCGATGCATTTTGGTGCCGCCAGTGTTCGATTGGAGAATAACAAGGAGAGTAAACGTAAAGTTGACATAGGAATTGTTTGTGCCAGCGGAATTGGAATCTCCAGGCTGATGCATTCCAAGCTGAAGCGTTTTCTGAAGGATAGCGCAGAGCTGGTTACTTATGGCAAGGAAGATCTGACTCCCTTACAGCTGACCAAGATGGACTTTCTGATCTCCAGTATCAATCTGGACGAGATTGATGCCGATGTGGTACGTGTCAGCCCCTTACTAATGGAAAATGATCTGGAGCGCATTGAGGCTAAGGTTCGTGTCTATGCCAAGACACCCAAGCACAACAAGGTTGAGAATGATTTTACCAACCAGTTGGAACAGGTGAATTACACAGTGACTCAGATACGATATATTATCAACGAGTTTCAATGTATGAAGGTAAGCAGCCATATTTCC
>JAQZBA010000279.1 GCA_029239365.1 Herbinix sp.
GAAATCTCTCGAGAAGGTTGAAAGCGGAGCGATAAGAGAGTGTGTCCGTGCCATATATGAGCATGGCGCCAGTAGATTAGAGCAGCTGTTCTATCTTTATGCAGGAGAGAAAGAAGTCGTGGTGGAAAATCGCCTTCTATGGGATAAACCCTGGCATGAATTTAAGATCGGATTTCCGTTAGGAATTATGAAACCTATGACAAAGGCAGAAGGTTCCTATTGTACGATTTCACGTACTATTAGTGATGATGATCAATATTACATGCATCGTTTTCTGGATGTCTCGAATCAGAAGCTCCAAGGGTTAGCGATAGCGAATGACGGTAGGTATAGCTTTAGTATAAGTCATGGAACGTTGCTTCTGGTCGCGGCCAGAAGTGCGATGTATGCCCAGGGGGATGGGAAGGAGTGGTACTGTCCGCTAGAAAGCTACGAATATACGGACTTAGGTACGATGAAGTTTACACTTGTATTGCGACCCCATGGTACAGAGCTTCCGGTTCCTGAGCTATATCGAATGGCGACCCGGATTCACAGTGCTTACGATTATCTGGCAGACAGCAGTCATGACGGAGTTACGTCAGCTTCCCAATTTTCACTAGCCTCTACAGATCAGGCAGGGGTAGAGATCATGGCCACCAAAAGATCAGAGGAGGATGAGGATATTATCGTACGAGTGTTGGAGACCGAAGGAAAAGATCAGTCCTATCGCTTGTGTATCCTAGGGCTAAGCTTTGACCTGAAGATCGGGCATCATGAAGTACAATCCTTCAAGATTAATATAGGTAACAAGATTATAAAACAGGTGAATTTATTAGAATTTGAGGCTGGGATTAGTGATTAGTAAGTTCAGCGGCGGAATTCTTGGATGGTATCATAGTATAACTTTAAGGGTGGTAGTAGGGAGATTAATATGGAAAAGAGATTTAAGTACCAGGATGAAAGCTTAAGCTTTAATGAACGGGCAAAGGATATGGTTGCCCACATGACGGTTGAGGAATGCGCAATGCAAATGTTGTTTAACTCTGCTAAGGTGGAGCATGTTGGTATTGAATTCTACAATTGGTGGAATGAAGCGTTGCACGGTGTTGCCCGCGCAGGTATGGCAACTGTTTTTCCGCAGGCAATCGGTTTAGCGGCGACCTTTGACGATGAACTGATTGAGAAGGTTGCGGATGTAATCTCTACAGAGGGTCGAGCAAAATATAATATGTACCAAAAATACAATGACTATGGCATTTATAAGGGAATTACCTTCTGGTCCCCGAATGTTAACATTTTCCGAGATCCCAGATGGGGAAGAGGTCAGGAAACCTATGGTGAGGATCCTTATCTTACTGCAAAGCTTGGGGTAGCTTTTGTGAAAGGATTGCAAGGCTATGATCAGAAGTATTTGAAATCTGCAGCCTGTGTAAAGCATTTTGCAGTACATAGCGGACCGGAGAAGCTTCGTCATGAATTCGATGCCATTACCAACCTGATGGATATGGAGGAGACTTATCTACCGGCGTTCAAGGCCTTGGTAGATTGCGGTGTGGAAGGGGTAATGGGTGCTTATAACCGTACCAATGGAGAACCCTGCTGTGGAAGTAAGACCTTATTAAAGGAACTACTCCGAGAGAAGTGGGGCTTTGGTGGATATGTAACCTCGGATTGCTGGGCGATCTCAGATTTTCATCTGCATCATGAGGTTACTCATACTCCGACGGAATCGGTTGCACTAGCTCTGGAAAACGGCTGTGATCTAAATTGCGGTAATCTCTATGGTTTTCTTCTGCAGGCCTTGCAGGAGGGCAAGATTAATGAGAAACAGATCAGAAGATCCACGGAACGTCTTCTTACTACACGCATGAAGCTAGGTATGTTTGATGTGGCAACACCTTTTGATTCCATTCCTTATGACGTGGTGGATTGTGTTGAGCACCGCGCTCTGAATGAAGAGGTTGCTCGAAAGTCGTTAGTCCTCCTTAAGAATAATGGAATATTACCTCTAGATACCACAAGACTGAAAAATGTAGCTGTTATGGGACCAAATGCAAACTCAATCATTGCGCTTGAGGGGAATTATCATGGCACGGCAAATCAATATCACACTGTGCTGGAAGCCATTCGAAGTACTTTGCCGGAAGTCAGGGTGAACTATAGTGAGGGTTGTCATCTCTATGAATACAAGCTGGAGGATCCCGGTTATGCCGGTGATCGTTTGGGTGAAGTCAAGGCTCATGCGGAGATGGCGGATGTCGTGATTGTTGTCGTTGGGCTTGATGAGACTGTGGAAGGTGAAGAAATGGTTGGCAAGGATATCTCCGGTGATAAGGATACCTTATATCTTCCACAATGCCAGAGGGATCTGATTCGCGCTGCCTGTGAATACAATAAGCAAGTGATACTGGTGAACTTAACCGGTAGTGCTATAGATTTCGATTATGGCAATGAACATGCAGCGGCAATCATTCAGGCTTGGTACCCCGGAGCAATGGGTGGAAAAGCAGTAGCCGATCTAATTGTTGGTAATTATAGTCCCTCCGGCCGCCTTCCGGTAACCTTTTACCGAGAGAATCATGTTTTACCTGAATTCACAGATTACTCTATGGAGGGAAGAACCTATAAATTTATCAAGGATGATCCATTATTCCCATTCGGATTTGGGCTTAGTTATACTGATTTCGAGTATAGCAGTTTAACGCTTGTGCCCACTGTGGTAAAGGGCGGACAGGAAGTAAACGGAACTGTAGTAGTGACGAATACTGGGGAACGAGAAGGGGATGAAATCGTTCAGATCTATCTTAAGGATGACGAAGCATCGGTTCGTGTCCCTCATCATAAGCTATGTGCCATGAAACGCATTAATATGAAATCAAAGGAAGTAATTACAATATCCTTTACATTGACCGCGGAACAATTTATGATAGTAAGAGAAGATGGCAGCAAAGGCTACGAGCCGGGAAGCTTTACCGTATATGCAGGCGGTCACCAACCGGAT
This sequence comes from Herbinix sp., assembly GCA_029239365.1. GTDB lineage: Bacteria > Bacillota > Clostridia > Lachnospirales > Lachnospiraceae > Mobilitalea. The sequence continues at coordinate 2,984 of JAQZBA010000279.1, forward strand.
TCTTATAGTGAGGCTTTAAGTGGAAGAAAGCCGGTATATCAGACAATCACATTAATGTAAACCATCACATACCCCCTGCTCACGGAGTAGCGGGGTCTTGTGCTATCTTTGTTGGTGAATCTTAATGTGTTTGGTAATTAAGGAAGGATAGATATAGTGAAATTATTTTCGAAAAAAGAGCTTAATCAATTAATCATACCTCTAATTCTGGAACAGATACTGGGTGTAACCGTTGGTATGGTAGCTACAATTATGGTATCAGGTGTGGGGGAAGCAGCAGTTGCGGGAGTCTCTCTTGTTGATACCATCAATATCTTACTGATTAACATTTTTACATCCCTTTCGACCGGTGGAGCAGTGGTAGCGGCAAGATATCTGGGAGGAAAGGAATATAAGAATGCCTGTAAATCTGCAAATCAACTAATGTTAGCGATTACCTCGCTGTCTCTTGTGGTGATGGTACTATCGTTGATCGGGAACAGGCTTATTCTGAGAATTATATTTGGTAATGTAGCTCCGGAGGTTATGAAGAATGCTGTTGTATTTTTTTATCTCTCGGCATTGTCCTTTCCATTTTTGGCTATTTACAGCGGATCCGCTGCTTTGTGCCGATCCATGGGTAATTCAAGGATTACATTGATTGTATCAGTTCTTGTGAATCTTGTGAACATCGTAAGTAATACGATTTTGATCTACGGCCTTCATTGGGGTGCAGAAGGAGCAGGTGCATCGACCTTAATATCCAGAATGATCGGCGCAGTAGTAATGCTAATCGTGATTCGGGATTCAAGACGACCAATCCATATTGCTGAATTTCGTCTTGCCTTTGATCCAACTATGATCAAAAAGATATTTCGTATCGGAATTCCAACCGGTATTGATGGCTGTATTTTTCAATTTGGTAAAATATTGGTACAAAGCTTAGTAGCAGGCCTCGGTACGGCAGCACTAGCAGCCAATGCTGTTGCGAATACGGTATCGGGAATCGTCGTCATTCCGGCATCTTCGATTGGTATTGCATTGATTACAGTTGTAGGTCAGACCTTAGGAGCGCAGGCATATGATGATGCAAAATATTACGTTAAGAAATTAATGAAAATTGCTTACATCGCCATGGCGATACTGAATCTTGGTGTAATTATCTTCGCAAAGCAGATAACGAGCCTATATAGTCTGTCGCCGGATGCAGCTGATATGGCTTTATTGATTATTATTACTTATAGTTCCTGTGCCATTCTGTTATGGCCCACCAGTTTTACACTACCGAATGCATTACGGGCAGCCGGTGATGCAAGATACACGATGGTTATCTCGATCGTCTCTATGTGGGTATGGAGAGTAGGATTAAGTTTTATCTTAGTTAAATATATCGGTTTCGGCTTATTGGCAACCTGGGTTGCAATGTATGTGGATTGGGTATTCCGGTCCGGATGTTTTCTCTTTCGAATTGTCGGAGGGAAATGGCTGAAAGGTGAGAGATAATACAACGCTACATAGGATAGTTAATATATATATTAGAATCCTTAGAGTTTGATTAGGTTTGTTGTGACTCTAGATAAGATATGCTACTATGAAGAAGAATTTAAAATCAATAACATATACTAATAATATAGTAGAGTAAGGAAAGTAGAATATGAACGAATTTAATCTGGAAGCGTATCTGAGTGATGGAGTTGAGAATATTGTGAATGGAGCGCTAAGAGCCTCCTTGTCTAATCCGAAGGAAAGTGTTTTTATGGCACGTTTTGCACTCGCAAGCAAGCACTCCAGAAAGCTTAGACAGGAAGCAGAGTCGAAGGGGGAGCACATCCCGCCATTTCTCATCGCAAGTATAACCAGCAAATGCAACCTATACTGTAAAGGCTGTTATGCAAGAGCAAATCAATCCTGTCATGATAATGAGGCAGCTAATCAACTTAATAATGAAGAATGGGCAGATATATTTCGGCAAGCCAAAAGCATCGGTGTCAGTTTTATTCTGTTAGCCGGAGGAGAGCCACTGATAAGACCTGAGCTGATACAGGCGGCAGGTCAGCTGCCCGAGATTATATTTCCTGTGTTTACGAAGGGACCCATGCTTGGTGAAGAATACATTAAGCTGTGTGATAAGCATCGTAATCTAGTTCCCATCATAAGTATAGAAGGAAATGAACAGACAACGGATACCAGACGGGGAAGCGGCGTATATCAACAGGTCCTCCGCACGATGGAGCTTATGAAACAGAACAAGATCCTCTATGGAGCTTCGATTACAGTAACAAAGCAAAACATC
>JAQZBA010000280.1 GCA_029239365.1 Herbinix sp.
TTTGTTTGAACTGCCTCGAAGAGGAAGTATGGAGGTTGTTATGAGAAAAAATAGTATAAAGAACACCAGAATTAATGGTGAGGTTCAAAAAGTGCTGAGCGCATTAATCAGTAGGGAGATTAAAGATCCCAGGATTAATCCGATGACTACAGTTGTTCATGTAGAGGTCGCTCCGGACTTAAAGACCGCAAAAGTATATATCAGTGTTCTTGGTGATGATGAGTCTAAGGAATCCACCCGTAAAGGATTAAAGAGCGCATCTTCCTACATGAGGGGTCAATTAGCCAAAATGTTGAATTTGAGAAATACTCCGGAACTCACCTTTATTATTGATAGCTCTATTGAATATGGTGTACACATGTCTAAATTAATTAACGAAGTGAATAGTAAACTCTCCCAGTCTGACGAGGACCTTATGGATGACGAGCAGGATGAGGAAGATGACACAGAAGATGACGTAGTTGGAGAAGAGGAGTAAGCTTCTCTAAGAAGAGGATAATAGCCTATGAATAAAATTAATGCAGAAATAAATGGTGCAAAGAATGTTGCGATTGCCGGGCATATCAGGCCGGATGGGGACTGTATCGGTTCCTGCACGGCTCTCTACCTATATTTATGCCAGAATATGAATAAGCTGGGTTTGGAGAAGGTAGATGTATATCTTGAGCCTTTCGGTAACGAATTTCATATCTTAACAGGTGTGGATGAGATAAAACATAACTATGATACCGAAGAGACTTATGATACCTTTATTTCTCTCGATTGTGGAAGCTTGGACCGGTTAGGCAATGCATTAAGATTTTATAATACAGCTAAGAAGACAATTAACATTGACCACCACATCAGTAATCAGGCTTTTGCTATGGTAAACCATGTGGTGGCCGATGCATCCTCGACCTGTGAGGTTTTATTTACATTAATGGAAGAGGATGAGCTCACGAAGGATATTGCTGCAGCTTTGTATGTGGGTATCATTCATGATACCGGTGTATTTAAACATAGCAATACCTCTGAGATAACCATGAATATAGCCGGAAAATTAATCAAGCAGGGAATTGATTTCTCTACATTGATTGACGAATCCTTTTATGCGAAAACCTATAGGCAGAATCAGATTTTAGGTCGCTGTCTCATGGAAAGTATACTTGTGTTAGATGGCAAAGTAGTATTTGCGGCTCTAAACCGAAGAATGCTTGACTTTTATGAAGCCACCTCTGCAGATTTGGACGGAATTATTGACCAATTGCGGGTAACGAAAGGAACCGAAGTGGCGATCTTCATATACGAGACCGATTTTCATGAATATAAGGTAAGTATGAGGTCCAATGGTGAAGTAAATGTAAGTAAAATTGCGGTTTACTTTGGCGGTGGGGGCCATATCAAGGCTGCCGGTTGTAATATGCATGGTTCTGTACATGATGTGATTAATAATATATCCGCACATATCGAAGCACAATTGAAGGAAATCGAAGGTGCTAATAACCAGCTTTGATAAGGAGTGCTGACAATTGATCGATGGAATAATCAATATTTATAAAGAAAAAGGATATACCTCTCATGATGTAGTTGCTAAAATGAGAGGTATCTTAAAAATGAAGAAAATTGGACATACAGGTACCCTGGATCCGGATGCGGAAGGGGTATTACCGGTATGTGTCGGCAAGGCTACGAAGCTAGTAGATCTGATTACGGATAAGGATAAAACCTATCTGGCAGTAGGTAAGCTGGGTGTTATAACCGATACTCAGGACATGACCGGTAAGGTGATGAAGACTACCCAAGTGAATACCAGCCTTTCTGAATTACAAAACATCCTCCAAAGCTACATAGGAGAATATCTTCAACTTCCTCCCATGTACTCTGCAATCAAGGTGGATGGCAAGAAGCTCTATGAACTGGCAAGACAGGGGAAAGAAATAGAGCGTGAAAGACGTAGAGTAATCATTCATGACATACGTTTTCTGGATTATAATGAGGAAGAACAGGAATTTACGATCTCGGTGGATTGTGGAAAAGGGACCTATATACGAACTCTCATTCATGATATCGGTGAGACCTTAGGCTGTGGGGCTGCTATGAAGAGCCTTACTCGTACGGCTGTTGGAGCGTTTAAGTTAGAGGCTGGGTTGAAACTACAGGAGCTCGAGGCTCTGGTCAAGGAAGACAAGCTTCAGCCTTATATCGTAACAATAGAGGAGATGTTTTCTCATTATTCTAAATTGATCGTTGATCGTGAGTATAATAAATTGATTTTTAATGGCAACATATTCATGCCGGAACACGTCATGCATCCGATCCCTGAGGATCTTACTGAGATGGTTCGGGTATATGACAGTGAAGAGCATTTTGTCGGTATCTATGCTTACCTTACCTCGGAGAAGCTATTTAAGCCGATGAAAATGTTCTTGTAAAATCATAGTGAAGCAGCCTGTGATATTGAAATCACGGAATAAAGATTATGCTTCCTTGTGATGAAGGAACAAGTGATGATCTGAAAATCTGGAGGATACTATGGAATACGTAGCTGGAAATACAGATTTTATGTTAAGAAATACAGCGGTCACCCTCGGTAAATTTGATGGAATTCATCTAGGGCATCAGAAGCTACTGGACCTGGTTATCTCCTACAAACAGCAAGGCTTAACTGCAGTGATGTTCAGCTTTTTGATGCATCCTGGGAATTTATTCGAGGACAAGGAATTTGAGCTTATCTATACAGAAGAGGAAAAGGTGGCAAAACTTAGCCATTCCGGTATTGATGTACTCATTTCTTATCCTTTCACAGAGGAAACCAGAGCTTTGGAGCCGGAGGAATTTATCAGTGAGATTTTAGTAAAGAAGCTGGATGTTAAAGTGATAGTTGTAGGGAAAGATTTTCGCTTTGGCTATCAAGCCAAAGGCGACGTAGAATTTCTAAAACAAAGAGAACAGACCTATGGCTATAAGGTGATTGACTGCGATAAAAATACCTGGAAGAATGAAGTGATCAGCAGCTCTTCGATACGAAAGGCATTGAGACAGGGAGATATTGAGTCGGCGAATGCCATGCTTGGTAGACCCTATACAATTCGTGGTGAGGTTATGCATGGCAGACGAATCGGACGAACTATTGGAATGCCTACGACTAATCTGATTCCTTCCTCCATAAAGCTGTTACCACCGTGTGGAGTCTATGTATCAAAGACCTTAGTTGATGGGAAACATCACAACAGCGTGACGAACATTGGTTACAAACCAACCGTTGGAGAAGAGGAATACATCGGAGTCGAGACCTTTATTTTTGATTTTGATACGGATCTATACGGTGAGATGATTGAAGTAGAGTTGTTCTACTACATCCGTCCTGAATTAAAATTTGGCTCCATAGAAGAGCTGATTATAAAAATGAGGGAAGATATAATCTTTGCTAAGAATTACTTCAATCCATGATTAGATTAGTCTACAAAGCGGATGATATTAATAAATGCAAAACACTGCCCCAAGCAAGCCCTATCTTCTTCTGTCCTGGAAGCAAGTCGGAGTATGCAGGGGCCTTTTTATTACTGTCGGATAAGCTCGGACGCGACAGTGTTCGATAGCGGATACTTTGTTCGGCTTTTAGCGATAGGAAGATAATATTATAAAATTATTAAAAATATGGAAAAAGTATTTCAAGATATAGGGAAGTATTGTATACTAAGGAAAGTTTAGTGGTTTCGTGTGAAGAAAAAAACAAATTCACACAGGAAGAACTATGAAGTCCGCCCATTGGAGCGAACTCCTTGTTCTTCCGGGCAATTTGAGCTGCACAAAAGATGCAGCATGTAAGTTGGAATAGACAAAAGGTGATGGGGGTATAAAAATGTTGTCAGTGAATAATGTTACGAAGCGTTATGGGAAGTTGATTGCTAACGATCAGGTTAGCTTTAGTATCAATCCACAGGAGATATCTGTTCTGCTTGGTCCTAATGGCGCCGGTAAGTCTACAATAATTAAAAGTATTGCTGGATTACTAAAATTTAGCGGAAGTATATTGATTAACGGAAACGAGAATAAATCTCTCCAGGCGAAAAGAGATCTGGGTTACATTCCTGAGATTCCGGCTCTTTATGATATGCTGACGGTGTGGGAGCATATGGAGTTCATAGCAAGAGCTTATTCGTTGCCTAACTGGAAAGAACGTGCTGAAGAGCTTCTTACCCGCTTTGAGCTGGAGGATAAAAAGAAGAAGCTTGGCAATGAATTATCCAAAGGTATGCAGCAGAAGTTAAGTATTTGTTGTGGTTTATTGCCTCAACCTAAGGTGATACTCTTTGATGAGCCACTGGTAGGACTGGATCCTCATGCGATTAAGGAATTGAAAATTCTGTTATTAGAGTTACGTAATCAGGGGGCTTCCATATTAATCAGTACCCATATGTTAGATAGTGTTGCTGAATTCTGGGATAGTGCCAATATTATGATTGATGGTAAGATTGCAGCAAGAAGAACACGAAGAGAGATTGAGGGTTCCGGTGAAGACCTGGAAGCATTGTTCTTTAAGATTACAGAAGGTGATAAAGCAAAACAGAAGGACACTCCAAACGCGAATCAAACAATGAACCATGAGGCGGAAGGAGAGAGGTAAGAATGAAGGCATTATCTTATTTAATGGTAACTCGCTTTAAGAACCGCATCCTCTCTCTTAAGAGAAAACCCGCAATGCTGGTGCTTTATCTTATCATATTAGCATGTATACTATTTTCCGTAGTAATTCTACTTGTTACGAGTAAAAATGTGGAACGAACCCAGTTTGCTGACGAACGTATTCTCTTGCTCATACTCTCAGGGCTTGGAATACTATATTTATGGATCTTTACTAATACCGGCTTATCAACGGGCTCTAGCTTATTTACTATGCCCGATGTGGGATTATTATTTGTTGCTCCGATATCTTCGAAGAAGATTTTAATCTACGGATTAATAAGTACATTAGGGAAATCCTTGCTTGGTTCCCTTTTCATTTTTTATCAGATTGGTAATCTGAAGGCGAACTTCGGTTACGGATTTAAAGAAATATTTGCATTATTTTTAGTTTTTGCACTTATGGTTCTATTCTGTCAATTATTATCCATCGGTATCTATATCTTTTCCAATGGAAACCCGAAGCGTAAGAGATTAGTTTTGGTCTTGATGTATTCCTTAGTAGGAATTATCTTACTTGGAGTCTTCATCCTTCAGAAACAAGAGCAGATTGGAGTA
>JAQZBA010000281.1 GCA_029239365.1 Herbinix sp.
TTAATAAATAATAAAAAATTTATGAAAAGGTTGCATTATGCTGATGCCAACAGCAATTCTATGTGATATAATACAAGCGTAGTGAGCATGAACCAAGCTTGCTTGAGGATATGCGATCGTAGCAAGAGATCATGAATAAGATTTATATTCATGATATAATACAAGCGTAGTGAGCATAAACCAAGCTTGCTTGAGGATATGCTATCGTAGCAAGAGATCATGAATAAGATTTATATTCATGATATAATAGCAAAAGAATGTTATTTGTTAATAGAACCCTTTAGATTTAATATTGTTAGTAGCTATAATTCAAGGATGATAGGCTAAGGGCTCATCGGAAATAATAAGACAAGCTGATGGAGCCGTTAGATTTATGTTGCTTAAAAATCAACTTAATAAAATGAATGGAGTGTTACCGTGCAAATTAACAAATCAATCTATAAAATTTTATTAATATTGACTACAGCTGTCTCTATAGGAGAATTTATTTTGATTCGCAAGCATAAGAAGCTTTTGAATATCCAAGAGAAGATAAGGAAGAGACTTCATGAAACGATTGAGAAGATATCGAAGGCTGACCTTGAAGATGAAATATATTCCATAGCTTTAGAGGCGATTGTTGACTTGATTCCTGATGCAACGAAGGGAAGTGTACTTCTTCTGGAGGAGGATGGTAACTTTCATTATCGGGTAATAAAAGGCTTTAGTAGTGAATTAATGAACTTCATCATAAAAAAAGAAGAGGCATATCTATATAAAATTAATGAATTTAGAGAAACAGCAATCATAAACAATCCAAAGGAATTCGATACCATCAATGCAGATAAAAAAACAATTGAGGGCTTGAAAAAAATTAATGCTTTAGATATCAACTGTAGTGTTTCCGCACCTATTTATATAGATAATGAGTTGATTGGATTAATCAATGTTGATTCAGATAAAATGAATCATATGTTTTCGGAAAATGATTTAGAAATCATGGACCAGATAAAATGTGAATTAGAGTTAGCGATTAAGAATGCACTAGCGCAGAACAAGTTAAAATATCTTGCTGATTTCGATGAACTTACCGGTGTGATGAACAGAAGAACATTGAGGAAAGAATTTGATAAAGAAATTGCTAAAAGCAATAATAAGAAATTATGTCTGGTTATGATTGATATGGACAATTTTAAAATGCTAAATGATTGTTATGGTCATTATTTTGGTGATATAGCATTAAAGCATTTTTCTGATATTCTTAACAAGTCCGTTGGAGGTTTTGATTCTGTTGCAAGATTTGCCGGGGATGAATTCGTAATAATGTTCAAGGACTGTGATGCTACAAAGGCAGAGGGTAGAATGAAAGCAATTACTCAGATGGTTTCTTTAGAGAAACTGGATGAGATTATCTTGAAATTCAGCTACGGAATCTGTGAGGTCTTTTCTGATGGTTATGTAGATTTTGATAAGGCTTTAGCATCAGCTGATACAAAAATGTACGATCATAAAAGGCGAAAAGCCCTGTTACATGATTTATGTTAAAATCAATTAAGGATAAATAAACCTTCCGATTTTCGTAATTAATTACGAATGCCGGAAGGTTTTTTGCTGCTTACCATCTTTTGGATTAGATTTCTTAGTGTTCGGGTTGCTAATTGTAATATTCTTAGCTATAATAACCTAAGAAAAAATTAACTAGGAGAATTCACTATGAACGATGAGATGAAACTTAAAATAATGGAATTGCGTGAGACGATGAAAGCATATGAGGATAATGATGATGAGGACCCCAGTGATCAAGCGCAAGGATTACCTCAACCACCACTCAGCAAATCCTCGTACGGTTCGAAAATGATACCGTTAGCCAGAAATTTTGAAAAGGTTGTAACAAATAATAATTTTATCGATTTGATTAATACAAGAACCAGTAAAAGAAAGTATACGGAGGAAGCAATCTCTCTTGAGGAGCTAGCCTTTCTATTATGGACAACGCAGGGAGTAAAGGAGGTTATCGGGAAGAACAATAATGCAACATTACGAACTGTCCCGTCAGCCGGTGCTCGCCATCCCTTTGAAACCTATCTTGTTGTGAATAAGGTGGAGGGTCTTACGAAAGGCTTGTATCATTATCTGGCAATTGAGCATAAATTGGAACTGATCAAAGAGATTGAAGAGCAAAGAGAACGTATCACAGAAGCAGCCTGGGGACAAGCATTCTTAGGAACTGCAGCAGTGGATTTTATTTGGAGTGCAGTACCGTACCGTTGCGAATGGCGTTATACTCTGGATGCGCATAAGTACATTCTATTAGATGCCGGACATGTTTGTCAAAATCTCTATCTTGCAAGTGAAGCAATCGGTTGCGGAACCTGTGCCATTGGAGCATATGATCAGAACTTGATTGATAATTTAATTGGACTGAATACCAAGACTTCCAGTGATACAGATAATGAATTTGTAGTCTATATCGCAGCTGTTGGGAAGGTGAAGTAGTAATTCGCAAAGCCTAATCATCTTTGATTCATAATTAATGAAGTGGTATTAATAAATCCTTTTGAGAAGTGTTGCATTATCTTCTCAGAAGGATTTTTTATTGTGCGGATGTTTTTCCTGTCACCTGACTAATAAGATTGACAAAAATAGCATAATATAATGTTGTACTGCTTTTTGAGTGTTTAAATGCAGTAATCTACAAAAGTAGATAAACTATCAGGAAAGGGACATTACAATGACTTTGAATGATTTGGGACCGAAGGACTGGGAGCAACGGATGAGAGAGCTTGCTACAAGTCATAAAGATATAAAATTGACAAGATATAATTCAATCCTGGATAAGAACAACCAGATTGCTTATAAAAGACTCAACCGGATTCGTGACAATATCTCTGAACTGTCTACTGATATTATTGCATTGATTCCGGCAGCACGATGGCTATTTGACAATTTTCAGATGCTATACAGGGAGATCAAAAAATTCCGGGCATCGGGTACAAGCTATGAGATGCTTCCGGTACTAAAGAGTGGGGAACAGAAAGGATCTCCAAGAATTTATATCGTCGCTAAGGAGATTGTGGAGCTCAGCCATGGACATGTAAATGAAGAAAATGTGCGTACCATGCTTAAAGCATACCAGAAGGAAATCCCTTTAACAGACAAAGAATTATGGGTATTACCGGAGCTTTTTGGCTTTTGCCTGCTGGAAAGCATCATCGGTCTATCACAAGAGATTATCAGTATTATCAGAGTGAAAGCAAAAGCGGATAGATTCATTGATAAGATACAAGGTACCGGTCAAGGTATGGTAGATCCATTATCACTACTGATAGAATTAGAGGAGGATTGCAAACATAATTTCTCCTTTCATTCTCATGTGATTTACCTCTTGAAGAATATGTCTGTGGATGAAATATCCATCCAGAAATATCTAGATTATCATTTTCAGGGTTCGGATAAACGGATTAAGCCAAGCAATGTATTCATCGGGGAAGGTAAAGTGGAAGCCCAGCTGGAAGCAGATATCCGTACATTAATAATAAGCCTTAGAGAAATGAATGAGCTTGATACAGAGGCTTTTTTTGAACAATATTCCTATCTTGAAGCGATACTCTTAAAGGATCCGGAAGGCGTGTATCAGGGACTGGATTCGGAAAGCAAAGGAATGTATCGCCAGATTATTGTAAAGCTTTCCTCAAGGTATAAAATCAAGGAGGAAATAATCGCAGATACTTGTCTTGCTCTGGCAACGGAAGGCCGCGAGGATCTGAATTGCTCCCATCATGTTGGAGTATATCTTCTTGGGAAGGGCTATCAGATACTGAAGGCCAGACTACTGGGTAAGTCGGAAGCGGTTAATTTGGCTAAGAAGAGTAGGAAAGGTCTGATCTATTTTACCTCACTACTATGCATCTTGTTCTGTATCAGTGCTCTCTTAATTTATAGCATTCGTTATGGAAGCGACCTTAGCATAACTTATTCCCTGTTGGTATTTGTGGTAGCCTTACCTTTATTGATTGGAATTTCGCTAGAGTTCATGAACTTTATCTTCACCAGAAAAATTCTCGCAAAGAGGATTCCTTCCATGGATTATCTTGCAAAGATTCCGGATACAGCCAGAACCTATATCGTAATGCCTGTGATCGTATCCTCGAAGGAGCAGTGCATGGCACATCTTGACCGCCTGCAGAAGCACTATCTGGCTAATAGGCAGGAGAATCTATACTTTGCCCTTCTGGTGGACTATAAGGATGCTAAAGAACAATTTCTTCCGGAAGATAAGGAGATTGAAGAAGCACTCGTTAATCGAATTAATGAGTTGAATCAGTTATATCCATCTAAGTATCCTCTTTTTTCACTCTTCCTTCGTTATCGTAAATGGAATGGGTCAGAAAAGTGCTACATGGGCTGGGAACGAAAAAGAGGTAAGCTGGAAGAGTTCAATCATCTGCTCAATGGAATTAAGAAGGAAGAGACAAGTTTTTCTATTCTATTATGCGATCAGGATATCCTGACTACGTTTCGTTACGTGATAACCTTAGATGCCGATACGGATTTGATCCGTGATAGTGCAGCAAAACTGGTCGGACTCATCGACCATCCCATGAACCATCCGATTATTGATACCGCTATGAATAAAGTGAAGGAAGGTTATGTCATTATCCAGCCATCCGTCAGAAATCATATTGTGGATCGAAACGGCAGTCATTTCGCTGAGATCTTTGGAGGTCAATCCGGTCTGGTATACTATTCCACTGCGATATCGGATATTTATCAGGATGTCTTTGGGGAAGGGATTTATATAGGCAAGGGCATCTATGATGTTCACGCCTTTCATCAGCTACTCAATAATGTGATACCTGAGAATAAGGTTTTGAGTCATGACCTTTTGGAAAGCTGCTATGCTAGGACCGCATTCTCCAGTAGCGCTAAGGTGATGGACAGTTTTCCGAACAGTGTGATTGCCTTTGCTAAGAGAGAGCATCGCTGGATTCGCGGTGATTGGCAGTTGTTCCCGTGGTTGTTTTATAGTAAAGCAATTAAAGGAAGAAACCTATGTGGCCTAGCAAAATGGAAGATATTAGATAACTTAAGGCGTAGTTTGGTGCCACTTGGTAAGGTGCTACTTATTCTTGTTAACCTGGTGCTGTTGCCCGATAAGCCATATTTATGGGTTCTCCTAGTATTCTTCAGTGATGTCTTTAATCTAATCGTACTGCTGATCGGGATCATAAA
>JAQZBA010000282.1 GCA_029239365.1 Herbinix sp.
ATCTTATCCCAGATGAAAGATGTGCTATTAAGCCATCGGGCAAATAACTAAACTATTATAGGTTCTTCCAGAGCCCCAAAAATCCTTGCGGTTCTTTCGAGCCCAAAGTATCGCTAGGGACTAATTTTGAAATTTTTAAATTGCCGTTTCCGTTTTTACGAATGTGAGGTGAATCAGATGGCAGCAGAGACCGAAAAAGTTGATGATTTATCGAGAATAACAGTATCAGCCGGAGTGTTAGGTAAGATCATAGGTGTTTCAGATCGTAGAATAAGACAGTTGGCAGACGAGGGTATTCTTACCAAGGTTTCCTCTGGACGTTATAGTCTGCAGGAGAGTCTTCATAGTTACATCCTTAATCTGAGAGTAGCTAATGATGCTGACAGAGGTCAGAAAGAACTTGAAGACAAATTAGATTATGCATTAGAAAAAGCTATGCATGAGAGAGTTAAGAGGCATATGTCAGAACTACAGTATGCACTTATGAAAGGTAATGTACATAGAGCTGAGGATGTTGAGGCAGTAATGCTAAATATGCTCACGAACTTCAAGACAAAGATTTTAAACTTACCTTCAAAACTCACACCACTATTAGTCAACAGGAGTGATAAAAAGTACATCCTTGAACTTCTTACGGATGAATTCGGTGAGGCACTTGATGAATTGAGCAATTATAATGCAAGCGATTTCTATTCGGATGAATATATCGACATTGATGAAGAAGGCAATGAGGATGATGCCTTTGATACTTTCGAGGATGATGTAGATGAATAGAAATAAAGTTACTGCCGAAAGGTATAAAACAATTTCATTATTCCACAATATTGCGAAGATACTTGCACCGCCTCCAAGGCTTCTGGTCAGTGATTGGGCTGATCGGTACCGCAAGCTATCTCCAGAGGCATCCGCGGAGCCCGGACAGTGGCATACTAATAGAGCAGAGTTTCAAAGGGAAATAATGAATTCTATCAATGATCCATTAATACAGGATGTTGTTATTAAGTCATCTGCTCAGGTGGGTAAAACAGAGGTTATATTGAACACCTGTGGATATTTCATGGATTATGATCCGGCATCAATAATGGTTATTCAACCAACCATTGAAATGGGTGAGACTTTTAGTAAAGACCGTCTTGCTCCTATGATAAGAGACACCGAAGTGCTTAAAGCTAAGGTAAAGGAACCAAGAACTAAGGACTCAGATAATACAATCCTTCATAAGAAGTTTCCAGGTGGTCATATCACAATAGCCGGTGCAAATTCACCGGCTAGTTTAGCTTCAAGACCGATCCGTATCTTACTGTGCGATGAGATTGATAGATATCCAGCTAGTGCCGGTTCCGAAGGTGATCCTGTTAAGCTGGGAGAAAAGAGAACTACAACATTCTGGAATCGTAAGAGAGTAAAAGTATCCACACCTACTATAGCAGGGTTTTCAAAAATTGATAAAGAATACATGCTTGGTACGCAAGAGGAGTGGAATGTGCAATGTCCATCCTGTGGTAAGTATCAGCCTTATGTATTTAAGCGAATAGAATTTGAGTCTGTAGAAATGAAATGCTTGTATTGTACCGAAGGATTTACAGAAAGAGAATGGAAAGCGCAACCTCATAAATGGATTGCTGCTAATCCCAATGCCAAACGTATCAGATCATTTCATCTTAACGAGTTAATTTCTCCATGGAAATCATGGGAAGAAATCATAGAAGATTTTAGAAATGCTAATGATGATTTTAAGAAAACAGGGTCCACAGAATCCCTTAAGGTTTTCATTAACACTTCTCTTGGTGAGACATGGGAAGAGAAGGGAGAGGGTGGAGCAGATGAAAATGACCTGCTCAAAAGAAGAGAAGTATATGCAGCTGATATCCCGGATGGAGTTCTTCTATTAACGGCTGGTGTCGATGTTCAGGATAACCGGCTTGAAGTTGAGATAGTTGGATGGGGAAGGGACTATGAGAGCTGGGGACTTTATAAGAAGGTTATAAACAAAGATCCTCAACTTGAGTCAACATGGATGGAGCTTGAAGAAATCTATGATACTGAGATGTATTTCCAGAATAGATCAGGGCTGATGATAGCTGCCATGTGTATTGATACCGGTGGTCATCATACGAACATGGTATACAAGTTTGTAAAAGCTATGGCTAAGAAGAGTAAAAATATCTATGGTATTAAAGGTTATGCTAATACACCTGGTATTCCTTTGATTTATAAGAAAACCAAGGTTGATATTAAAAACATTAGAGGTACTGTCATTGATCATACTGATATCTGGATATTAGGAGTAGATGCCGGAAAGGAAGATGTGGTTGCAAGACTAAAGATTGCGGAACCTGGTCCGGGTTATTGTCATTTTCCAAATAACAGAGAAAGAGGATATGATCAGACGTATATGCAGGGTATAACTTCAGAGGAGAAAGTACAGAGGCTTGTAAAAAATAAGATGAAAATCGTCTGGGTTAAGAAAGCCGGGGTCAGAAATGAACCTCTCGATTTAAGAAATTACGCTTATGCAGCTGTAGAAATCCTCAATCCGAATTGGGCTAACCTAGAAAAAAAGGTTGAGAATGGTATTAACTATATGAAAAGATCATCTTCTCCGGTCAAAAAACGTGTTTCAGGAGTAAGAAATAAAGGAATCGAGGTGTAATTCATGAATAGTTCAGATAAAGTTAGGCTTGATACGTACAAGACTCGCATAGCGCAGTATTATGCAGCCGAGGAGAAGATATTGGAGGGACAAGCCTACTCAATCGGATCAAGAAGTCTGACCAGAGCTAATCTATCAGAAGTAAGAGCAGAGATAAAAGAATTGGAAAGTAAAATATTTGCCCTTGAGACCAGAGGTACAACGAAAAGAAAAGTCGCAAGGATTATTCCAAGAGACTTCTAGGAGGATGAGAGATGAACTTAATTGACAATGTTTATATGCAACTGAATCCTGAGAAAGCCTTAAGAAGAGAAGTGGCCCGTCAGAAAGTGAACATGATCCGAAGCCTGTCAAGTACTGATGTAAGAAATAGTGGATATGATGAAGGAGGAGCAAGCCGCAGAAAAAATAGTATGAAAGGTTGGAATGCACGAAGCTCTTCTCCTCAGAAAGACATTGACCTTAATCTGAATTTACTCAGGCAGAGGTCAAGAAGTTTATTTATGACAGCTCCTATAGCCACATCAGCTATTAAAACTAATCGCACGAATGTTATAGGGTCCGGATTGGTTTTGAAATCAAGAATTGATTATGAGGTATTAGGAATAACACATGAAGAGGCTGATCAATTAGAAAAGAAGATTGAAAAGGAATGGGCTTTATGGTCTGAGTCAAAGTTTTGTGACAATAATCAGCAACATAATTTTCTGGAACTTCAGCAGATAGCTATTATATCTTGGTTCATGAATGGTGATTGCTTTGGACTTATGAAATATAAAGATAAAACCAAATATATGCCATATCAGTTAAGAGTCAAGCTGATCGAAGGGGATAAGGTATCAACACCGGATTCATATGGTGACAATATTGACCTATCGTATAAATCCAAGAACGGTAACCGAATTATCAACGGTATTGAGATTGATAGTGAGGGTGCAGTGGTAGCTTATCATATTGCAAGTGCTTACTCAGATGATTACGACACAGAGAAGAAATGGCAAAGGGTTATCGCATATGGAGAACTTACCGGTAATCCAAACATAGTGCATATCTTTGAAGCAGAACGGTGCGAACAATATCGTGGAGTCCCTTACTTAGCTCCGGTTATTGAGTCACTCAAGCAATTAACTAGATATACAGAAGCCGAGATTATGGCAGCAGTTATCAATGGTTTATTCTCAGTATTCATTAAAACTACTGATGGAGAAGAGGTAGATTTTAATGGTGTCGATGAAGAGAGTGGAAAAACTGATGGTGAAAATTCAACCTCTTATGAGCTGGGCAATGGATTAGTCAATTACCTTCAGCCAGGAGAGAGCATAGAGATTGCTGATGCTAAAAGACCGAACGTAAATTTTGATGGATTTGTTTCTTCAATGACGAAGTATATCGGGGCAGCCCTCGAAGTTCCTGTTGAATTACTTACTAAGAATTTTACTGCTTCATATTCTGCTTCAAGAGCAGCATTACTCGAAGCGTGGAAAGCTTTCAGAATGAGAAGAACATGGTTTGCTAATGATTTCTGTCAACCGGTATATGAATTATGGTTATCTGAGGCGGTCAGTAAAGGAAGAATTAATGCCCCCGGATTTTTCAATGATCCAATCATTAAAAAAGCTTATTGCCGTGCTGAGTGGAATGGCCCGGCACAAGGACAACTGAATCCTACTGTTGAGGTAGAAGCTGCAAGGCTGAAGGTTGAAAATGGTTTCTCCACAAGAGAGAAGGAAACCATCGAAATGAATGGCGGTAATTTTGATAGTAATGTAGAGCAATTACTATTAGAAAATCAGAAAATGAAAAAGATTAGTATAGATGGAGAAGGAGGTAAATAATTTTGGCTAGAAAAATTAATGTAAAAGGCAATATCGTTGGTAACGGCGATAAGTGGATTTACAATTGGCTTGGTATCGAGGCTACATCTCCTAAGGATGTTTCTCAGATACTGGATGAAGTTAATGGTAATGAAGAAATCATTATAGAAATTAATAGTGGTGGAGGAAGTGTTGTTGCTGCTCACGAAATTTATACAGCACTGGTATCATATACAGGAGATTTTGAGATACATGTTGTTGGATTGGCTGGAAGTGCTGCTTCTGAGATACTCGTTGCCGGCAAGAGCAAGATATCACCTGTTGGTCTTGTTATGATACATAATTGTTCTACAAGCTATGTGAGCGGTGATTACCGAGACATGGATAGTGCATCAAGAATGCTGCAGACAGTAAATAAAAGCATTCGTAATGCTTATAAGGCAAAAACTAAGATGTCTGATGATGAATTAAAGGTATTAATGGATCAGGAAACATGGCTTAGTGCTGAAGAAGCTGTTGAAAAAGGTTTTGTAGATGCAGTTATGTTTGCTGAAGAAGAGGAAGAAGATCCCGATAACAATAAGACTGGTAATCGCATTATGAATAATCGTCAGGTTGCAATCTATAACGCTACCGGCAGTATTGATCCAGATGTAATCGATAGACTTAAAGGTCTTATCAAGCAAGAGGAAATTAACAATTTAATACCTGGAAATAATGAGCCTACTATTCATCCAAC
>JAQZBA010000283.1 GCA_029239365.1 Herbinix sp.
AATGAGTTAACAGAGCATTTGAAGAGCAATAAGAAGGATCATCATTCCAGAAGAGGTCTTCTTAAGATGGTTGGACAAAGAAGAGGTTTACTTGAGTACTTAAAGAAAACGAATATCGAGGGATATCGTAGTCTCATCGAGCGTTTAGGCTTAAGAAAATAGTAAGATTCTAACTTGAATTTAGAGCTGTCCCAGATTATAGCCATTTGTGCTCATACTGGGGCGGCTTTTTTATTTCATAGGAAATGGGAGAAGATATGGGACTAATTAAGAACATGCTAAAGGACAAAGCCTTCCTTTCGAAAACCTTGGCGATAACAATTCCGATCGCATTACAGAACATGCTGAACAATGTGTTGAATCTGATGGACACCTTAATGATAGGCCGTTTGGGTGTAACCACAGTGGCTGCAGTCGGACTTGCAAACAAAGTGTTTTTTGTGTTTACGTTATTAATGTTTGGTATTTGTAGTGGATCAGGAATTCTAGCTTCCCAATATTATGGGAAGAGAGAAATAGTTAATATACAACGAGTATTGAAGATGTCGCTGATCATAGGAGTAGGAGCTTCCTTTCTATTCGTCATATCAGGTGTATTCTTCCCGGAAGCGGTAATGAGAATCTTTACCACATCGGATGAAACAATTAAGATAGGCGCTACCTATTTGATCATTATTGCCTTCAGCTACCCATTAACAGCGGTAACGAATTGTTATGTGGCAGTATTACGAAGCATGAATTATGTTAAGCTTCCTGTTGTGATCACCTCAATTGCTATTGTAGTAAATGTTGTTTTCAATTATGGTCTTATCTTTGGTAAGCTTGGTATGCCTGAACTAGGGGTAGCCGGTGCTGCAATAGCCACCTTACTCGCGCGAATTGTTGAAGTAAGTGCATTATTGATTGTTGTATATAGTCACAAAGCCGGAGATGGCGGAGTCGGTGATTTCGTACATACGAAGTACAATAAGATAAAGGAGAATGGTGTTGCTTTCCTTCACCGTGCCTTTGTAAATAAATATTTAAATACAGCAGCGCCGGTAATAGCCAATGAATTCATGTGGGGCTTAGGAGTTACCATGTACTCACTGGTATACGGGCGTATGGGAGTAGATGCAACAGCAGCAATTACCATAACCGGTACGGTAGAACAGGTTGCCCTTGTATTCTTCTTTGGTATGTGTAGTGCTGCAGCAGTCATTCTGGGTAATGAAATGGGAGCAGATGACTTAAAACGTGCAGAACAGCATGCAAAGTATTATATGGTGTTGTTGTTCGGTATTACCCTGATCGGTGCGGCTGTCACAATCATAGTGAAAGAACCGGTAATCATGATTTTTAAAATGCCAGATACGGTGAATAACTACATTCGCTTATGTATTACAGCATTTGCATTATACATGCCAATCAGAATGCTCAATTGCTTAATCATCGTAGCGATACTGAGAAGCGGTGGTGATACAAAGGCAGCTTTATTCTTAGATGTGAGCAGTGTATGGCTCATTGGTATCCCGATGGCAGTGCTGGGCGGACTCGTTCTACACCTTCCTATTTATCTGGTTTATATTATGATAACAACCGAAGAGATATACAAGTTCATCTTTGGTATGTTGCGATACCGAAAGAAAAAATGGTTAAAGAATATTGTGGCTGACTAAAACTAAATTGATAGGAGATCCAGCCGGTTAATGAAATTTTATCTAACAATGATTATCCTATTATGACACTAAATTACTCTAAACATCATATTATTATATTGAATGCCAATGAGTGCGTTTGGCCGAAATCGCTAAGGTTGCGGTAAATAATATGGATAAGGAGTGATATGTATGGCGTATAGAGCTAGATACAATAACTATAATAATTATGCAAATAATTATGACAACAGAAATAATAATGATTTCTTGGGTGCAAGGGTAGGGGAAGATTCGTGCCATAACAAGCAAAAACATGTACATGAAGTACAAGGAAGTGTCAAAATAGCAGAAGAGGAAGAAGATCCTCATAATCATCGTTTTTGCACCGTTACCGAGGAAGCGATTCCGATCGGTGGTGAGGAGCATGTTCATGAAGTATGTTTCAGAACAGATTTTTTCGAGGAGCATTTTCATGAGTTTAAAGGTAGAACCGGCCCCGCTATTCCGGTAGGTGACAGACATGTCCATTTCCTTGAGTCTGTTACTTCCGAAGACGACGGACATCGTCATGCTTTCGAATTTGCAACATTAATTAATGATCCGATTAAGAAGGATCATAAATGGGAATGTAAAAAGGATCATGATGACCACCATCGCAGAGGTTTAGCTTATTAAGAATAATGAAATATTGAAGAAATAAATAGAAAAGCAACTGCTGTTTTAATATTTTCTCATAAACAAGGAAAATATATAAACAACAGTTGCTTCTTCATTTAATCTGAGCATTTGCAGGGCATACTAAACTAAGAAGATGACTTGAGCTCATAGGAAGGAATGGATGTCAATGAAGTTACTATAAAACCTGAATGAAAAATAACTGTAGCATATTGGTAATAATAATGGTATAATATTGTAGTTAGAGTGGCGGGAGGACAACCCGAGACTTCTGAAAAGGTTATCGATGTACCGACTTATCGGTAGGTTTTTCAGTTGTTTCGGTTCCTCCGACTCTATTATTTTGTGAAAAGAATTTCACTAATATGATTAGAAAAGGAGATTAAGTTATGTACAAAAGTTTTTCCATGGATTTAGCCGGTAGAACCCTTACCGTTGATATCGGAAGAGTAGCTGCGCAAGCAAATGGCGCTGCTATGATGCATTACGGTGATACCGTTGTATTATCCACAGCAACTGCATCCAATAAACCAAGAGAAGGAATCGATTTCTTCCCATTAAGTGTTGAATATGAGGAAAAGTTATATGCGGTTGGAAAGATCCCCGGCGGCTTTATAAAGAGAGAAGGCAAGGCTTCTGAAAATTCTGTTCTTACCTCTCGTGTTATCGATCGTCCGATGAGACCTTTATTCCCTAAGGACTATAGAAATGACGTTACATTAAACAATTTAGTTCTTTGTGTTGATCAGGATTGTTCTCCTGAGGTTGCTGCGATGCTTGGTTCTGCAATTGCAACCAGCATTTCTGATATTCCTTTTGATGGACCGACTGCATCTTCTATGGTTGGTATGGTAGACGGAGAATTAGTATTTAATCCTACCTCCGCACAGAGAGAGAAGTCAACATTAGCACTTACCGTTGCTTCTACTAAGGATAAGGTTATCATGATTGAAGCAGGCGCAAATGAGCTTACAGAAGATAAGATGATTGAAGCTATCTTTGCTGCTCACGAGCTTAACCAGAAGGTAATTGCATTTATTGATACAATTGTTGCTGAAGTTGGAAAGCCTAAGCACAGCTATATCATTTGTGATACTCCTACAGACATGTATGAGGATATGGTTAATTTCATTACCCCTGAGGCAATGGAAGTTGCTGTATTTACCGATGAGAAGCAAGTAAGAGAAGCTAATATCAGAGAGATTACCGATAGATTAGTTGCTCGCTACGAAGAGACACATCCTGAGTGGCTTCCATTACTTGGTGAGGCTATCTATAAATTCCAGAAGAAGACAGTACGTAAGATGATTCTTAAGGATCAGAAGCGTCCTGATGGAAGAAAAGTTACTGAAATCAGAAAGCTCACTGCTGAAGTTGACATCTTACCTAGAACTCATGGTTCCGGTATGTTCACTCGTGGTCAGACTCAGGTCCTTACTATTACTACCTTAGGTGCGCTTGCTGAGACACAGAGATTAGATGGTATTGATGAGAATGAGACCGGCAAGAGATATATGCATCACTATAATTTCCCTTCCTACTCGGTAGGTGAGACAAGACCTTCCAGAGGACCCGGAAGACGTGAAATTGGTCACGGTGCGTTAGCTGAGAGAGCTCTTATTCCGGTACTTCCTACAGAAGAAGAATTCCCTTATGCAATCCGTACTGTATCTGAGGTTGTTGAATCCAATGGTTCCACATCTCAGGGTAGTATCTGTGCTTCCACCTTATCCTTGATGGCAGCCGGTGTTCCGATTAAAGCTATGGTTGCAGGTATCTCAGTAGGTTTAGTTACCGGAGATAGCGATGACGATTATATTATTTTAACTGATATTCAAGGACTTGAAGATTTCTTCGGCGATATGGACTTCAAGGTTGCCGGTACGAATAAGGGTATCACAGCAATCCAGATGGATATTAAGATCCATGGTTTAACCAGAGAGATTATCGAGAAGGCAATTTATAGAACAAAGGAAGCAAGAACCTTTATCTTAGATGAAGTTATGGCTCCTGTTATCGCTGAGCCGAGAGCGGAGGTTGGACCTTACTCACCGAAGATCGTTCAGATTAAGATTGATCCTTCCAAGATTGGTGAGGTTGTTGGTCAGAGAGGTAAGACAATCAATGCAATCATCGATCAGACCGGTGTTAAGATTGATATCACCGATGACGGCGCTGTATCTGTATGTGGTCTTGATAAAGAAAGCATCCAAAAGGCACTTGATATGGTGAAGATGATTGTTACTGAGTTTGAAGAAGGTCAGTACTACACCGGTAAGGTTGTAAGTATTAAGGACTTTGGTGCATTTATTGAATTCGCTCCCGGTAAAGAAGGCATGGTTCATATCTCCAAGATTGCTAAGCATAGAGTAGAGCATGTTGAAGACGTACTTGCTTTAGGTGATGTTGTTAAGGTGATTTGCCTTGGACAGGACAAGATGGGAAGAACCAGCTTCAGTATCAAGGATGCAGAGTAAGTAATAAATTATAATTAATAGATCATATAGGCTGATGCTGGGTAGCAACAAGTACTCGGTATCAGCCCTTTTTCTTTCTTCCATACAGGTTTTACTCACCTCGGA
Organism: Herbinix sp.; assembly: GCA_029239365.1. Taxonomy (GTDB): domain Bacteria; phylum Bacillota; class Clostridia; order Lachnospirales; family Lachnospiraceae; genus Mobilitalea. The sequence goes on from JAQZBA010000283.1 coordinate 4,895, forward strand.
AAGGAAGTCATTATAAAAGACTGAATGGCGAATATACGTGTACATATAGGTAGGTTAGATAGTCAAAAGTCGAACATATAGTAAATCAATAAATATTTGTGCATCTATATTCAGATGGCGCAGACCGGCCGATTGCGGATGTCTTATTCCGCATGAGGGTAAGGCAAGTCCAGATGAATGTGGATGCATAAATATTTATTACAATATACCTATCCGACTTTTGACACCTACACTATCACGTAAGTCTATTCGCCTTATTGTCTTCTTAAGAATTCTAATCAATCCTTAACTTGACTTTGCTTT
>JAQZBA010000284.1 GCA_029239365.1 Herbinix sp.
CCAAAGAAAGATATGATGAATACTTGGAAGAGCTTACTAAAACCGGACTGATCTATGATGTTTCAATCAGACACCAGCAGCTCGTACATGAGCCCGAATACCGCTTCCGTACACCGGAGGAGGTAAAAGAGGAACAGGATTCGGCTTATACCGGCAGCAATCAATATACCTATCGTCCCATAACAACCGAAGTCCCAACTGTATCCGATCCGATTAATAACGGGAATCTAAACACAGAAACAAACGAAAGCATACTGGCCGGTTCGGTACGAACGCCTGCTTCAAGCAGCCATGTGCATACCGATGAATGTTATGTAGGTGGGCATAAACATAATGATAGTTGTTATATGTATACGGGTGCTATGTCGGGTGGGGTTTATGATAATCAAGGCGGTGGTATATATAATGGTAGCTATTGGGATGATTCTTATACAGGGAATATTTATTATACAGAGAAAACGGCTAGAATTAATGATGACTTTGGAGGAGATGGACACCGCCTTTATAACTTTTTTTTTCATGAAGAATATGGTCCAAATGACTATCAAGGTATGAACAGCTCATACTGTATTCTAGAGTATTATCAAGTAGACAGTTCGGGAAATGTATATCAGAAGAATGAATTAATTCAAAAGATAGAGCTTTCAAGTACATACAAAGAAGGGTGGAATTATTATAGCTACACCGGTTATTACTATAGATTGAATCCGGAATGGGCCAGTTATTGGGGTGGTTTTGAACCCTTTATGGAAAATTATAATACGAAAAAGGTATGGACAGGTGGAAGTTGGCACTTTACAGAAATATTTGATTTACCCGGAGGAAAAGGGAAATTTATAGGAAATCCGTTCCTGGGGGTATATCCCACACTTACTTGTGTACTAGAAGAAAAAACAATGTGTAATCAAATAGTAACCAGTATTACTCCAACGCATCCTTTGCAAACGGTTTATGTAAGAGAACCTCTAATAACTACAGTTACAGCAACCTATATGGATGGCTCTACGAATATTGTTTTAGGCAGTACATCTTTTAATACCAATACACCGGGCCAGAATAAACCGGCAACCATAAGCTATACGGATGAAGTAGGTACTATACTTACCTGTCAGGCTACCGTTACTGTAATACCACATACAAAAACCTGTGAAAATGGACATGTATATAACTTAAATGCAGACAGCACAGATCCCGGATGTCCATACTGCAGAGCATGGCTTCGTAGCTTAGAAGTAGTGGTACCGGCCTCTGGAACCATTACTATATTTAAAGGGACGACACTCTCAGATAACGGTGTCACACTGCTTGCAACCTATCTGGATGGAAGGACAGAATACCTTTATAACGGCTATGTCGATAATATGGATACAAGGTATGTAGGTACGCAAAACGTCACAATAAGCTTTAAGGGTAAGTATACTTATTTAACCGTAACAACGAAGAGAAACCTTACACTATGCTCGGTATGCTATCGTTTTTATGAGCTATATCCGGATGGCAGTAATCCGGGATGTCCTTTTTGTAAAAGCCTTACTCCTATCTTTACAGGCAATGTTATGGATTATCATATGGATAGCTATACGAACGATATATTAAGGGAGTTGTATGAGAAAAGCGGAATTTATTACTTTACAGATCGAGATTATCTCTTAATCACGGTGGAAGATATGAAAGGCAGTTGGGGAAGAAAAATTCTTTCTTATATTCATAAAAATCTTAAAGAGAGTAGCATTCAGACTATTTATGGTGGATATATAAGGGAGAACGGATACATGAATTAAAAGGAGAGGAGGGATATTTTGAAACTTTATCATTTTATATTAATATTTGCCATTATTATGATTACAACAATAGTAATCACAGATTTAAGAATGAATGACTTAAATTCTGTAATAGAAAACAAAGAACAGATAGATAGAAATATTGATACAGCGATTGACGATGGTGTAACCAGCCTTGCCGAAGTGGACGGTAATAATATCATTATTAATAAAGATGCTGCCGTAAACAGTTTCTTTCTATCCCTTCATTCTGCTTTTGGAGTGTTATCTGATAAAGTGGGTCAGGATAAATTAAGTCTATATATACCGGTGGTAGTAGTTACTATGGAAGATGGATATTATGTATTTTATAGTGACGAATATACAGGATCCGATGGACATATTAACGCATCAAAACATTGGTCGGAAAAATTCCCTTATTGCTATGAGGATAACGATTTTATTTATGGTTTTACTCTAGGTGATGTTATTACTTTATATGATAAGAACGGAATATTTGGCGAATACGAGAATCGTAAAATTTATAGCATGGATTATCATGACCTCCAAATGAAAGATGAATATTCCTCGTTCCGAGGTGAGAGGCCTAACAGCATACTATTAAATGATGAAGAATTTGAGCTGATTAGGAAGGGAACTATAATTAATTGTATCGAAAACACGATGGCATATTATACTACCAGGCATAATATGATTGCAGCCAATTATGGAATCACCTATCAATTCTCCCTCCCTGTGATAAGGAAAGAGGAATGGGTACCATATCTGGATGATGTTAGCATGTTCGCAATCTTCCAAGGATATCCGTATGGTGGCGAAACAGGAGAAACCTACAATCGTTTTACCACTGCCGGAGCCAAAGTATCAAAAAGCAAGATGTATTATCTGGAACAAAGTGGCTGGTACCTTCTATACCATTTAGAGACATGTCCGGAACTAAAAAAAGAGGGAATTATATTGGATGAGGAACCACTTTATAGCGTAGAAGCTTGCGCTGCTGAAGGTGCATATTCCTGTCCGATTTGCTGTGGAAATACAGGGGTAGCTGCTCCGGACTATGTGCCGGTAAGGTAGGAATAAAAATTGATGCGATTTATTAAGATATTTCATAGTTGTTTTTATCAAGACGGAAGGATTGGAGGGAACGTTCTTATTATGACAAAAGGAACTGATTATGTTTCCATTTGCTACATGAATAGACGTAAATAATATGAGAAAACTGATTGTTTTATTACTGATCTGTATATTTATTGCCGGATGTTCAAAAATACAGACAACGAAGAAAGATGCAGGATTAGACAGTACGAAAATAGAAAATAATGAGATGGAAAGAAAAGGAACAGGAAAATATGAAATTGGAAAGGAAGATATCCAAAAGGCCGAGATAGGAAAGACCGAGTCTGGCAAAACAGTAAAAAAGAATGCAGAGGCAGGGAAGGCAGAGACCGAATATACAGAGAATGAATATACAGAGAATGAATATACAGAGATTGAAAATACAGAGATAGAGAACACGGAGGTAGAAAATTCAGAGATTAATAAGGTGGATTTGGTAAATGCCGAAGAACGGATATTAGAAGATAACAGTTTAATTGATACGATCAGTAAGGGGATGAATACTTTTTTAAAAAATGTCAATTCTCACAAGGGCTCCTTTTGTGTTGAAACGGAAGGAACTATGGAGGGAAATTATTTTAGAGTAAGCTGTCTCTTTGAATATCAAAAACAAGTTGAGCCAAAACAAGTAAGTTTGGAAGGTAAGATAACAACAAGTAGCAATGAGGATAAAGAGGAATTAAATATCCAAGCGTATACTATACAGACTGAAAAAGGATATGAATCATATTTTGAGAATGAAATATATCAGGATTATATGGATCAGGAGATCTATGCAATGAATTTTAACTTTGATTCATTATTTCAAAATAATAGCAGCCTAAGTGTATCCGTTACCGGTGAAGAACAGTATATAATATCAGGATCGATCCCGCTAAAAGAGTTAAGGAATCTCCTAGAGGAAAATTATTATACCTATTGAAGTGATTTAATCAGTACATATCCGATCGAGGACCTGCCCTTTACTCTCTGTATTAATAAAGCAGATTATGCACCGGAGCGATTTAGCCTGGACGTAGCCAATTTAAATCATGGGGACCTCGAAGACTGTTCTATTGCGACCTCTATATATTTTGAATTTGAACATGAGGTGAACATTGAGATTCCGGAAGATTTAATAAGCTTAAAATGGAAGGAGTAAAAAAGTACACATTGATATTACAAAACAGCATGTGAGAATTCGATCGGAATTATTCTGAAATGTTATCTGTTATTAAATTCTGCTCATCTACAGACCTCTGATAAGGAACCTTTGATTACATATGGAAAATAATTGTAAAATTAATAAATAATTGGTATAATTAGTAGAATAATTTGTGTAGCATGCAAATTATTTCAACTTTTTTAATTATTAAAAACTTAATTATTAAAATGTTAATTATTAAACCAAAAATCAGTCTAATTTAAAAATTATAATTATAAATATCTCATAAACCAGTTGAAAATCTACATTGTTGCGTGCTTTATTTGTGTAAAAATGAGCAATGCGAATGCACACAGACGGACAATGCTTGCAATTAATCATGAAAAACGACCGAGGAGTGTTCAACTTGTTTCAGTACTTAAGAAGTTAATAACCTAAGAAAAGGAGATTCAACCAAATGAAAGCAAAATCGAAGAAACTATTCTATGAAATCCTATTTATTCTGGTACTTATATTTACCCATCTATTTATAGCAGAAGGAAAAACAGTAGTAGCCGCAACGAATTATATATCTATTGAGGAATTTGCTAAGGCTCTTGCCGAGAAGGTAGAATTATCTCCTGTTACAGGGGCTCAGGGATCGGGATATGTTAATGCATTGATTGAAAAGAGTATCATAAAAGAGGGTGATTTCACCTCATATACGGGGGATTTAACCAGAGGGGATGCAGCCGTATTATTAAACCGAGCCGATGAATATCTGTATGGAGATATCCTTGATCCTAAGTTAGTACAGACGGCACTTGAAAAGCGTATTTCCGATATTAAAAAAATTTCCGAAGCGAAACGTATGGATGTGGTTAAGTGCTACCTTAAGGGTTATATCACCGGATACAATAACGGAACCTATTCCACCGATCGGGAATTTCGTGGCGGGAATAAGATAACCAAATCCGGGGCCTTAAATTGTATTAAGATGCTGAAGGACAAAACCCTTAGAGCGAAGCTCAGCCCGGACGGTCAGCTGATTAGGACAACAAAGCTTCCGAAGTATGCGAAGAACTATCCGTATATCCTGGCAAGTTATCCGAATTCCTACTATGACTGGAAGTTTAAATTTGAACGCAGTACTA
>JAQZBA010000285.1 GCA_029239365.1 Herbinix sp.
TGCTGGCTTCTTGAAGTCTTGAGGGATATCATCAGTGTATCTTCTGATCTTTCTAGCTTCATCCGGATACAGCTCTTTCAGTTTGTACACGATTGCTGACTTAATATCATTTATCATGCTCTTTATTCACCCTCTCTACTTCCTTTCTAAACTCTGCTTCCAATGCCTTGTTAACCTTGTGTTCTGCCTTTTCAAGTATAAATTTGCCCTTGACAAAACCTATAGTTACACCTTTTCGTACAATTCTGTGGCCGTCATTGACATAAGATGCATAATCGGCATAATTAGCAAGTGATTTACTGACATAGTTCTTTGCTCTCTTGATAGGAGTGGACTTCCAACTCTTTCTCATGAAGCCTCCAACATATGTTGTGCCGGTCGTAAAATCTACCTCTTGGTCATCTTTTGTAGTGAAGTGCACATGATTTGAATATTGTCCTACTGGGGTGTTTCTTTTTACATCGGCAACCCCTATATTGACGGCTTTTGTGAGACACTTAGCGTCAATTTCTCGGATATCATCCATCATGGACAATAACTCTTTCCGAAATTGCTTAATAGCAATCTGGTTAGCTCTCTGATTATTGTTCATGCTGTATCACTTCGCTTTACACTATATTGCATACCGGCACCACGGGGAAAACCTTCGCCTACGGTCAGTGTTATTACCGCTCCGCTCTTATGCTGAGTAATGATAACCTTATCGCCTTCTTTGGCTGTATTTAAGCCACAGAAAAGCGTATGTGAGTTAATCAACGTCGGAATACCATCTTCACCCGTATCAGTCAATGAACCACCACTATAATGACACTTAACTCCACTTGGTAATTGCAATTCTTCATGACTTGAAGTTACCTCATCGACCGTCTCTTCGATATTTCGGTATATATCCATTGTATCTTTCCATAATCGTTCAAGAGGACTACCCATTATCTCAACCTCCTAAACTTCCGCAGGCTTTCTTTATCCTTCTTGGATAAGCCGTACACGGTTTCTTTGGATACATCATCGCCAATATTATAAGTAATAGATGTATCGCCCTCCTTGATACTCTTAACATCAAATACAGAGGATGTACCATTCTCGGCCTCATAATTAATTACTGTCTGTACTTTCTTTCTGATGTACGGCTCAGCTTCTAATGGTAACTCGGTAAGATTGCAATAATTTAACGCTTCCTGAATAACATCAGAGATTATTAAATCCTTTGCGATATCAGTAATTTTAAGATTAGTTTTCACTAATGCGGTTAATTCTATTGTGGTCACTGTATCAACTCCTTTTCAAAAAAGGGAGCCGATTACTCAGCACCCTCGTTAGATTTTGCAAGCAGATCCATAAGTTCTGCTTTATTTGCTTTCTTATCGTACTCAATGCCTTTTTCATCAAGCAACCTCTCTAAATAAAGAGGGGATATCGCTACCCCCTCGGTTTACAGTTACTAAGCGATCTTGAACATGAACTTAACGATACGTACTGCCTTAGGATCATAAACCCTAGTCCAGTTCGTGCCTGTTTCAAGTTCTGTGAGGCTCGGGAATACCTTTGCAGTACCTGCCGCTGGCTCAACCCATTTAACACCACGAGGATGTAGAATAGAAATCTTTCTGTTAACAAGAATGTCCTCACCGGCAAGTGATAAGCCTTTTCTAACAACTTCGGTCTGTTGGATATCTTTATGGCTGCCATTTCCCCATGCAACTGCACCGGCACCGAATAAATAAGACTCTGCCGCTCCGGTTGCGGAATCGAATGCCATGGAGTCGTCAACTATAACTCTCTTGCCCATGAAGGTCTTAATTCTAATCTTGCTTTTGGAATCCTCCACGGTTTGGATCATATCATTCTTTGCGAGATATGCTTCAACTGCACTGTGCATTGATACTGCAGTTAATAGATCTTTAGCATCGCCCATCTTCTGTGTTGCATCAATAAAAGTGCTACCACCGATCAAAGCTAAATTACCCACCAATGCAGTAATGTCATGGATTTTTTCTGCCATGGTTGCTGATGCGAATACACCATCAAGGGTAGAAAGTAGAATTTGCTGATACTGTCTTTCCCAATACTTCGCGAATAGATCTGCGATAGCCTTCATAGGATCATCACCGGACAATACAGCCGATAGTGCGTTAGCACCATAGGATTTAACAAACCCTAATTTTCTAGCAACATCTGCACTAGATCCGATGTTGCCAGGAGCGGTTTCTCCATCATCATCCATAACCTCAGGATCACCGGTTAAGTCTTCCCAGAAAGGCATATTGATTAATGTATTGGCTCCACTAGCCAAAGAGTCAAATTCGCTGTTATGTTCAGCAACTCCACTCTGGATCAATTCGGAGAGCTCCATGGTTCTCTGAACTGCATAAGGTGTAAATACTTCGGGTTGGATAATATCTGTTACTCTTGTTACTGGCATAATTTATTACCTCGTTTCTTTCTTATTATTTTGGTTAATAGTTACACGCTAGCCTTATACTGAGCTGCTAAGGTCGGATTCTCTCTGAGGAGCTTTCCTTGCTCGGTAAGGTTGAAATGTTCTTTACTCCATGGGTTCTTACCTCCTAATGGAGTTTTGTCTTTGTTGAATGGATCCTTACCTGTCACTACAGGAGTGAAAAGATCTTTGTAAGTCTCCTTGATCGTGATCAGCTGCTCATCGATACCGGATACTGCTCCATCGGCACCAACCACTAATTTGGACTTGTCAAACTTTGTAGCCAGTAGATCCGGATACTTGGTATCGGTCAGTTTCGCTTGGATTGCAGTATTGATTGTTAGTTCCTTAATCTTACCCTCATATTCTGTCTTCGTGTTTGTGTTAGCATCTTGCAGATCTTTGATTGTTTTTTCGAGTTCCTCATTGCCCTTAACCTTTTTATTAAGTTCGGTCAGTTGATTATCTCTATCCTTTATCTGCTGTTCCAGGTCTTTCTTGGTTTCGTTCACTTCATCGAAACGCGTCTTAGGGATAAACCCTTTGAGCGATTCCGTATAAGCATCCATAACCTTTTGTGCCTGTTCCTCTGTCATTCCTAATGCTAGTAAATCTTCTTTCTTCATATATGCTTCCACCTTTCAAATTCAATTGTTAACCCGGTTCAGTCCGGTATTATTTGTCTCATTTATTTAACGTCGTTGATACCAGCCGACGATTTTAGATATAAAAAATAAGACGTTTAACCCAACGTCCATACTAGGGAGATAAGTGAATCACCGCCTCTCTATTCTACTATATCATAGGTCTTTTCGAATATATCCGGTTTACATGGATAAAACTCACCTTGCACCCCACGAATTATGTAATCACCCATGTTTGCTTCCATAACACCTTCAATTGTTTTGATATAGAGTTTATTGCAACTTCGTCCTATTTCTTGACTTACTAATTGCGGCAATAGCCAATCTACGCTTTCGTCTGAACCATCAAACTTTACAGCGTCAATAACAATTGGTTTCTTTCTGTATTTCATCCCTTTCACCTCCTCCTAGTGTTTCGGAATTCTTATAACTCTTTCCTATTAACCCAATAGAAAAGCACCTACCGAAGTAGATGCCAAATTTTAAGTATAAAAATACCACCTACCGTTATTATAGATGGTATTATACTTCGATTACCGAAAATATATAATCGCTGATTTTTTCAAGCCGTTTACCGATATCGTTGACTTCATAGACTTTGTCAAAGCCTATTTCCACAACAAGATCATTCAGCCATTCATATAGTTCCGCTGCGATATCTTCATCATTAATTGCAATACTATCATCCCATTCAAATACAGCAGAGGCAAGCATGGCCTGTTCATCAGTGCCAAGCAACGGGAAGAAAAAATCATAATCATCTTTTTTAATTGTCAACATCCTTATTGCCTCCTTTTCTTCAGGTTATTTGCATATTTTGAGCTTGTAGGGTTCACCTGAATAATTACTCCGGTATCAGGATTAATAGAAACCGTCGCTTTTTCTCCAATATACTTCTGACTAGGTAATCCATTATCGCTTATTTTTATTCTACCAGTTTTTAGTGGGTTTAGCAATGCTTCTTTCGTATTGGCTGCAGATACATTTCTTTCAATCGCTCTATCAACCGCATGTTTTGATATATTTGTTATCTCAGTTCCATTACTTGACATGGCACCGATGATATCATTGTATTCGCTCTGGGTCTTCCCTGTAATATATTTATCATGCCATTGATTATAAGTCATATCAGCAGGCACCGTGTAACTCTTCCCAGCAGAATCTCTTGCTACCCTAGTATCATCAGATAAATCCTCATCATCGTAATGCGGAATAGTCGTGCATCTATCAAACGCATGTAACGGAGGCATGCTCACGCCAACAATGCCCTTACCAACTTCAAACGGTTTCCCGTCTAGCTCTGCACATCGTTCGCATGTCTTCATATCGAGTGTTGCTAGCCATTGATACTTCTCAACGCCGTCTTCTGTATATGCAGCCTGTGAGCCCTGTTCGATGATAAAGGATCCTTCTGTATGCAACAACCGGTAAGCTTCATATTCCTTTGTACCAAACTTCTTCGAAAACTCACCTGCAAGTGTCTTTGGATTTCTGCCTTGGATCATCATTGTGGTGATACTCTCGTTCAACTGCTGGAACATGTAATCCTTTTGCTTCCAGAGCCGCGTTGAGAAGTCAGCTCCATCGAACGGATACTTTATCAGCTCCTCTACAGTCTTCGCACTGACTTGAGCAAATTCTTGATGAAAACCATGATATTGATCAATATTAAACCAGGTCCGGTAATAGCTGTCGGAATATACATCCTTTAATGTATTCCCGACTTGATGCTCATAATCTATTGCGTACAGCTGCTGGAGAGTTGCATCAATCTGTTTCTGCAAAGCTTCATAACGCGTTATCCTCGCCCTGATGCTCATGTTATTGAGCTCCAGATTGTACTTACCCATATTTTCATAAGCTTTGTCGATAAAGTCCTGTAAATCACCTATTTCGGCTTTACTGAGCTTTAGCTGCGCACTGGCATAGGATAACTGATTTTCCTCGGCGTATCGCCAGTAGAAGTTATTGATAACGGATTGGATTTCTCTATTGGCCTGTTCGAAGGATTTCTCTAATTCCTTGTAGTAGGAATTGATTTTCTTCTCACCGGACAGATATTTCTTTTCCTGACGCTCTTCCCAGTATTTCTTATTCGGTGTAGACATTATTCTTCACCGTCCTCATCATCCTCTTCATCTTCACCCAGCATCGGAACCTCTTGCGACTTAGCCTCTTTTTTTAGTCTTGCTCTTTCCGTTTTATAGTCCTTAGTCCAAGGATGATTTTCGATGATGGTCTGCTGACTAATAACACCCATGCTGTTCTGGCAGTCAGTAATAGCCGCGCTCTCATTAATTGCGATATCACGGTTGAATATTATGCTGACTTCTTTATCTGATACCTGTTGCCTTGTGATTTCGAGGTACTTATTAACGAAATACATCTGCTGTTCGAATGACCACTTAAAACTGTCCTCCAATTTATTGCACTTAAGGTCTAATCCGGAATAGAGGAATTCAAGCGCAATGCCAGAAGGACTGTTGCCAAGCTTATCCTGCCCCTTATCAACCGCTTGTCCATATCTGTATATATCCTTGGCCAACTGCAGGAAGTGTTTCTCCGCTGCATCAATATTGATCGTTGGATTGAGAGTGGTAACATCACCATCTTCATCAACCTTAATACCGTGATAATACGCAAGGTCACGCATGAACTGGCTTAAATTTTCACCACCATATCCTTTAAGCACATAGATAAGGCTCCTGAGGTCTGCTAATAGATTAGATACATCCGACCGGGTTAAATCATAATCATCTACCAGCGTCTTAACAAACTGCAGGTCCGGTAATTCGAAGTCATTATTCTTCCACGGGACAAAAGGAACCCTGTCCCAAGTACCCGGCGCATCTTCAATAGTGAAGTACGGAGCAAGGATTTCATCGCCTTCAACATTAAGATACATTTCTGCATCTAGGATAACATTACCGTCTCCGTCTTTTGTGTAATATTCTACACCGTCAGGTGTATGATATTCGATTTTGGTAATATACTTCTTTGTCTTGCCCTCATAGGTTTCAACCTGATAATATCTAATCATGGCCTGCAGCTCTTCATGATCATTATCAGCCCATAGGGGAATACACTGTTCTGCAGGGATTCTCATTGACTTTTTAATTCGATCAGAACCTATGTATTCATAACTCCACGCAATCCCCTTATTGCTGCACTCAGTGCCTAGCTGCACAAGTTTATGTTGATACCGCTTACCGAGAGTATCCTGCACCACTTTGAGATATGTAGCATCTTCACATTCCATCGTATAAGGCTTTGAA
>JAQZBA010000286.1 GCA_029239365.1 Herbinix sp.
TATCTGCTACGAATGACAATGTTAGCAGTACCGTCTTAGATTTAATCTATGATAAAAAATGCAGGGACTTATTCCCCGTAGGAAGATTGGATAAGGATACAGAAGGTCTACTTCTCATTACTAACGATGGTGAGCTGGCCCATCAGCTGCTTTCTCCGAAGAAGCATGTGGATAAGGTGTATTATGCTAAGGTAAGAGGTATGGTTACACAAGAAGATCAAGAGCTGTTCCTCCAAGGGGTAGATATTAAGGATGAGGAGTTGACACTGCCTGCTAATCTTAAGATAATCACCTCAGGTGAGATATCAGAAGTAGAATTAACGCTTCATGAGGGTAGATTTCATCAGGTCAAGAGAATGTTTGAGGCTGTAGACAAAGAAGTGATTTATCTAAAACGGTTGTCTATGGGAAGCTTGCAACTGGATACCAGTTTAATGCCTGGTGAGTATCGCGAATTAACAGAGCAGGAATTAGCTGGGCTTAAGAAGTGAGATAATACCTGATCTAGAAATGGAGAAACTTATGTTAAAGGATATAGATGCAGTAATTTTTGACTTGGATGGAACCTTAGTAGATTCTATGTGGATGTGGAGAAGTATTGATATAGAATATCTTGCTAAATTCGGTATTGAGATGCCACTGAATCTACAAAGTTGTATTGAAGGAAAGAGCTTTTCAGAAACAGCAGTATACTTTAAGGATCGGTTTCAGATTCCGGATAGTATTGAACAGATCAAAAGTGACTGGAATGAGATGGCTTGGGAGAAATACGTAAATGAAGTTCCGTTAAAGGAAGGTGTAATAGAATTCCTGCAGTATTTAAAACAGGAAGGGATACCGGCCGGTATTGCAACCAGCAATTCCAAGGAATTGGTAGAATTAATCGTTAAGAAGCACGATATGGAACAATATTTTACTTCGATTCGCACTTCCTGTGAAGTAGCAAAAGGAAAGCCGTCTCCGGATATTTATCTACTTGTTGCCGAGGATCTTGGAGTAGATCCAAGGCGTTGTCTGGTGTTTGAAGATGTATTACATGGCGTAATGGCTGGCAAGAATGCTAATATGAAGGTATGTGCTGTATATGATGAATATTCCGAGAAGGATCAGGATGAGAAGAGGAAGCAATCTGATTATTATGTACACTCTATCGCAGAGGTTTTAGAATTGTCATAAAGCAGCCTGTCTCAGGCACGGAGGTTATAGAATGAAGCAATTTTATGTACAACAGAACGAAGCAGGGCAGCGCTTGGATAAGCTGCTGGTAAAATTATTGAATAAGGCTCCTAAGAGTTTTATCTATAAAATGCTTCGAAAGAAGAATATTACACTGAACGGTAAAAAAGCAGATGGTTCCGAAAAACTGGAGCTTCAGGATGAAGTTAAGCTGTTTTTATCCGATGAGACCTATGAATTATTCAGTGAAGAAATAGAAACTACAACAGTAGAACATAATCTGGATATCCTATATGAGGATAGGCATATTCTGATTCTAAATAAACCTCAGGGCATTCTCTCGCAGAAGGCCGAAAAAGAGGATGTATCCATGGTGGAGCATGTGATATCTTATTTGCTTTCGACCAATCAGATTACAAAGGAACAGCTGATCAGCTTTAAGCCTTCGATATGCAATCGATTGGACCGTAATACCGGAGGAATTCTTATAGCAGGAAAATCCTTATTCGGTCTTCAGGAGATGGCCAGACTATTAAAGGATCGCTCTCTAGGTAAGTATTATCTCTGTATCGTTAAGGGGAAGGTTGAGAAGAAGGAGCGGATTGAAGGCTACCTAAGTAAGGATGAGATCAAGAATCAAGTTAAGATCTTTCAGAACCCGTTAGAGAATACAGATTATATTTGCACCGAATATGAACCAATTGCTTATTCGGAGCATAAGTATACATTACTTAAGGTTAAGCTTATTACCGGAAAATCTCATCAGATACGTGCCCACCTCGCCAGTATCGGTCATTCAATTATCGGTGATTATAAATATGGTGATCAGAAGACGAATCACTTTTTTAAATCAAATTATGAATTGTCCAACCAACTGCTGCATTCCTATCAGATGGTTTTTCCGGAGATCGAGGGAGAATTAGCTTATTTATCAGGCATGAGCTTTATCGCACCCCTTCCGGAACAATTTGAGAAGATTAAGAAGGAATTGTTTGAAACAGAATTAGTATAAAGGAGGTGCTTGTATGCCATCTTGGAACTCCAGGGGCTTAAGAGGCTCCTTACTTGAGGAAATGGTTAATTTTACGAATACAAGATATCGGGAAAAAGGTCTTGCATTAATGCAAAAGGTGCCAACACCGATTACTCCGATCAATATTGATAAGGAAAACAGGCATATCACCCTAGCTTACTTTGAACAGAAAAGTACGGTTGATTATATTGGTGTGGTGCAGGGGATTCCGGTATGCTTTGATGCAAAGGAATGTGCTGTGGATACCTTCAGTATGAATAATGTTCATGAACATCAGATTGCTTTTATGCAGGAATTTGAGAAACAGAGTGGAGTTGCGTTTCTATTGATTTATTTTAAGAAAAAGGATACCTATTATTATCTTACCTTTGACCGTCTTCATGAATTCTGGGAGAGAGCTAGGCAGGGTGGCAGGAAAAGCTTCCGATATGAAGAACTGGATGAAGCATATCAGATTCCGTTACAAAGTGGCTCATGTGTTCACTATCTGCAGATATTGCAGAGGGACCTGGAACGCAGAGAGAATACATAAGGAAAAGATAAGTCAATTGATACGAATTTACTTAAAAATATTCCATATAAGATAGGATTGACATCATCTGGATAATAAATTATAATGTAAAAACATATTAGTATGGTAGCGAATTATCACGTTACCATACTAAAGTAATATTTAGACATATTCTATAATTACAAGAAGGAAAGGCTAGGTGTTGATTATGAAAGACAAATTACTACATACACCAGAGGGAGTCAGAGATATCTACAACTCGGAATGTGCAACAAAATTAATGCTGCAGCATAAACTCCATCATGTACTGGAGCATCATGGCTTTCGTGATATACAGACTCCGAGCTTTGAGTTTTTTGATATATTTAGTCAGGAAAGAGGTACTGTCGCTTCCAAAGATATGTATAAATTCTTTGATCGGGATGGTAATACTCTTGTTTTACGACCGGATATTACACCCTCCATTGCCCGTTGTGTGGCTAAGTATTATAAGGACGAGAATCTACCGATCCGCTTATGCTATATCGGTAATACTTTTATCAATAACTCCAGCTATCAAGGTAAATTAAAGGAAGCCACCCAATTAGGTGCTGAGTTGATGAATGATGACAGTATCGAAGCTGATGCTGAACTTTTGGCAATTACGATAGAGTGTCTTCACCAGTCCGGATTAAAGGAATTCCAGTTAGAAATCGGTTATGCAGATTTCTTTCGGGCTTTGGTCGAAGAGGCAGGATTTATAGAAGAAGAGGAAATAACCAACCTTCGGGAATTAATATCGAAGAAGAATATGTTCGGTGTTGAGGAAATCTTGATGGCAAAAGATATGAGTAAGGAGCTGAAGGAAATCTTCTTAAAGCTTCCGGAGCTTTTTGGCACCCTGGATATTCTGTCCTTTGCGAAAAACCTTACCGGTAATCCTCGCGCAATTAAAGCAATAGAACGCCTGGAGAAGCTTAGCAATATAATGACGGAATATGGATATGAGAAGTATATTTCCATTGATCTGGGAATGCTCAGCCAATATAATTATTATACCGGAATTATATTCAAAGCCTATACTTATAGTACCGGTGATGCGGTTGCAACCGGCGGAAGATATGACAATCTTGTGGTTCAATTTGGGAAGGAAGCACCGGCGATTGGTCTGGTTATCGTAATCGACCAATTAATGCTTGCCTTATCCAGACAGAAGCTGCTTACAGAGCCCGAGTCGCAAGATACCTTAATTCTCTATCATAAAAGCTATCGTAAGCAGGCAATTGATTTGGCTAATCACTTTCGCAAGGATGGTATTAATACCATTCTACAGAGGTCGAATGATGATTTTCAGTCTGAAGATTATGCTGCCTATGCAAAACGAATGAATATCGGTGGTATCTTATACCTGGATAACGATACAGAGATCAAGGTGATGGATATTACTTCCGGTACCGTGCAGTCCGCTCCGATGCAGGAGTTTTTGCAATAAGCCTAACGATAAGTGTAACAAAGTAAGAATTACTATTTGTATTGTTGCACTGGTATAGGGATAGAAGAAAGGATGTTTCGTATGAGATATATAACAATAGCCCTGGCAAAAGGACGTTTGGCCTTAAATACATTAGAAGTTCTCGAAAAAATAGGGATTACCTGTGAAGAGATTAAAGATAAAGCCTCAAGAAAACTAATCTTCGTGAATGAAGAGCTCAAATTAAAGTTCTTCCTCTCAAAAGCAAATGATGTACCTACCTATGTGGAATATGGTGCGGCTGACATCGGAGTTGTTGGTAAGGATACGATTCTGGAGGAGGGTCGTAAAATGTATGAGGTAGTGGATCTTGGTCTCGGCAAATGCAGAATGTGTGTAGCCGGACCTGCTTCCGCAATGGAATTGTTGCAGCATGGTGAATTAATCCGTGTGGCTACCAAATATCCGAACATAGCAAAGGATTATTTCTATAACAAAAAGCATCAGACGGTTGAGATTATTAAGCTGAACGGTTCCATTGAGTTAGCACCTATCGTAGGTTTATCTGAGGTGATTGTCGATATCGTGGAGACCGGATCTACACTTCGTGAGAATGGTCTGGTGGTATTGGAGGAGATCTGCAATATCTCAGCTCGTATGGTTGTGAACGAAGTTAGTATGAAGATGGAACATGAACGGATTACCAAGATCATTAAAGATTTGAAGGAACTTTTGCAAGAGATTAAGTAGCAGAAGAATCTATTTCGAAAGGATGGAATCGTGCGATGAGAATGATAGAGTTGAATGCTGACACCAAAAAGAATATATTAGAGGATTTGCTTAAGAGAAGTCCCAACCAATATGAACAATATGCCGATGTTGTCGCCGATATTTTAAAGGACGTGAGAGTTAGAAAGGATCAGGCGATATTTGATTATACGAAGCGATTTGATAAGGCAGATCTGACCATGGACACTATCAGAGTAACTGAA
>JAQZBA010000287.1 GCA_029239365.1 Herbinix sp.
AATTCACTGCATGAGCCCATTCCTTTTCTAATATCTCCATATCATTTTTATTGCGTGTGATGTATTGAAAATAATGTCCCATATGAGCTGAAAGCTCCTTGGCACTATCCATATCTTCTGTACTAATCATTCGATGAAGTATAAAATAGGTGTTATATAGGAAGTGAGGATTAATCTGCATTTGTAGCTGTTTTAATTCCATCTTCTTAGAATAGATTTCATATTTATACATCTGGTCGATGGAAAGACTTAAACGTGCAGCCATTTTATTAAAGCCCCGGATCAGATAATCAAACTCCTTAGACGTATGCATCGAAGGTAAAGCCACATCAAAATCACCTGACTCGATGGAGTGAAATCCACCGAGTATTGTGCTGATTGGACGGTTGATTAGTATAATGGAGGTAATCGTATATACTATAATTCCTATGATCGAAAGAAGCGTGAAGAGGAATAGATAAACACTCATCTGTCGAGGGAGATAAAGCAACTGATCGATTGGAATGAACTGTACAAAGGAACAGTTTAGATAAGGGGAATATTCAGCTATGATATAGTAGGAATCCTTCTTGAAGGAGGTTGTTGTACTATCCGAAGCATTCGATAATAATTGTTGTTCAAGCAACGGATAATATATCTCATAGGGATTGTCTTCCTTCTGTATAGCGGAGCTATTGATGGAAGTATGGTAAGTATGGTCATAAACAATTGTATCATATTCGATATTCGTGGATGAGAGATAATCCACGATATAACGTTCGGATAAGGCCATCGTGATCAGATAGAAGGGTTTTGAGTTAGTAAACTGCATATTGAACGGATACATGGTACCAAGAAGAATCTGGTTATTATATCTTTTGATTGGATGATAGCTGTCTTTGAAAATGGTAATAAGGGAGTTATACTGATCACTGTTAACCGGGATCCATCCCTTCTTTGCGGTTAAAGATTTATTTAGATTCTGATAATATATGGTCACATTCGTGATCAAGCCATAATTAACAGGGTAATGTTTAATTAAATCAAATTGTTCCAAAAGACTGGTATAATATTCAGAGGCAGAGTAACTGGTATTGTTCAAGGAAAACTGGCTGAACAGATTCATATTTGCTAATCGTTCTAGTTGACCAGACAGATCCGATATCTCAGTTTCCAGATGTCCCTTGAGATATCGCAGCTTCAAAGCGGAGGTATCTTCTATTTCTTTTTGCATAGTATTTTTTGTCCAAGTGAACAGAACCAACCCGGTGGCTTCGAAGGGAATCATGATGAGTAAAAAGGTAAGAAAGAGACGAAAGAATATGGATTTAAAGGAAAGAAATTTGTTTTTCATAAGCCACCTCTCTTCTATAACATGATTGGAGTGTCAAAGCCTTACAAGTAATTTGGGTTCGTCACTTTGCACATATTAAAAGTCTAGCATAATCATAGGCTTAAGGCAATTTATAGATTTTGTGATTTCTCCAAATTACAAGATAGATGATAAAATAAGTGAAATAGATAATAGAAACAAAAAAAATGATAAGTATTTTCACAAGCATTTAGAATAGAGGAGAAGCAGAAGTATCGGTATAATAGGTCTTGTAAACAGCAATAACAAGATGAATGAGGAGGTTAATATGAAAAAGAAATTATTATCATTAATACTGGTATCGGTTATGGCTACATCTTTCCTTGCTGGCTGTAGCAGCAAGTCAGAGAATAACACAGATAACAATACCACGGACAATGAAGCGAAACCTACACAGGTCGCGGAGGAAGAGGTAGTTGCCGATCCCTTTGGAAAGTATGAAGATGGACTTTCCTTAAGAGGTACTTGGCTTGATACTGGTGGTACGGTATTTGTTCCGGGTAACCCTGATTATGATTCTCCGGAAAAGAATGTTTTTATTACTGCTTATAAAGAAAAGTTAGGTATCGATGTGGTATATGATTGGGTATCCTCTGATACTGATGCTTACAATACGAAGTGGAATATGGCTATGGCACAGAATAACTTACCTGACTTTGGTATGGTATATGCGGAACAGTATAAGATGCTCTTGGATGCTGGCCTAGTTATGGACATGACCGATCTTTTTGAGAAGTATGCAAGTGATAAATACAAGGAGTTCCTTGCAGCAGATGGTGGAGCTACTCTTGGTTACAGTACACAGAACGGTAGAATGATGGGCCTTCCGATTACCGGTGCTCAGCCTGACTCGGTTGCATTATTCTACATAAGACAGGATTGGTTGGATAAGATTGGTATGCAGATACCGAAGACAATGGACGAACTCGAAACAATTGCTCAAGCTTTTGTAGATAACAAACTGGGCGGCGAGGATACCTATGGTTTAGTTGGTTCCAAGGAAAGCTTTGGGCTTGATCTAGGATTTTTGGGCTTCTTAAATGGTTATGGTGCTTATCCGGATTCATGGCTAGTGGATGCTGAGGGTAAGCTATTCTATGGAACCACAATGGAGCAGACCAAAGCTGGATTAATTAAGCTTCAGGATATGTATGCGAAGGGATTGATCAATAAGGACTTTGCAGTGACCGACAAGACGATTGCGAAGGAAGATGTTGCTTCAGGTAAAGTTGGTATTGCATATGGTACTTATTATCTGGCATCTGGAATTGCAGATAATGCAATTAAGGATCCGGAAGCTAATTGGGTGATCACTGAAATACCAACAGCAGATGGAAGTAAACCGGTTGTACAGGGCTCTGTAAGCAGAAGTCAGTTTATTTTCGTTAATAAAGATTGTAAAAATCCGGAAGCAATTATTAAACTGTTGAATCTAGAAATTGATTTAATCTTCAATGAAGATCCCGAAATTGTTAAGAAATACACAACTCATTTAGGCCCTGATGGTGAGAAGAATGTACAGACATCAAAATATGTAGCTAGCGTACAATTCTGTGGAATGCCTTGGCAGAACCTAACCCGTTATCAGGAATCAGTAAAGGCACTTGAGACTGGAACAGAGGAATTTACCTTAGCGTTATCTCAGACAACGTACCAGAATCATCTGAAGTATCAGGATGGTGATATAACACAGTGGAACAGTTATCATATTTTTGGACCTCTTGGTACCTTCTCAGTGATCGATAAGATTAAACAAGATAATCGAATTCTCGTAGATGCTTACCAGGCAATTCCTACTGAGACGATGACAGCAAAGAAAAGCATTCTGGTAGATTCCTTGAATACGGCGATGACAAAAGTAATCATGGGCGAAGATATCTCATTATATGAAGATGCCGTAAATGACTGGAATGAAAATGGCGGTCAGATTATGGCAGAAGAAGTTAATACATGGTATCAGAATAATAAATAAATAGCCAGTAGATATAATGGGGCTGTCGCATAATCAAATTATGTTCGGTCAGGATGAGTATTCATCCAGACAGTTCAACTAATTTTGCGGCAGCTCATTATAAAATCAAAGGCAATATGGAATTAACCTGGAGCCTGCTAATAAGAATAAAAAAACAGCCTAGAAGCAATTCTAAGTTGTTCTTGGAGGAATGTTATGAAACAAAGATCAAGAAAGGAAAATTTTATTCGTATGTTGAAGCGGGATGCAGCATTACATTTGATGCTGTTGATACCGGTCACTATGCTACTTATTTTCCATTATATACCACTATTCGGTATTATTATCGCCTTTCAGGATTATAATCCTGCTAGAGGCTTCTCGAATTCACCTTTTGTAGGTTTAAACAATTTTAAAGAACTATTTATGACACCTGGTTTTGTTCAGGCTTTAAAAAACACTGTAATCATTGCCTTAGGAAAGATTGTTCTTGGTATCATCGTTCCCGTAACAGTGGCATTGCTCTTGAACGAGATGAGAAAAGCCAGGGTAAAGAAAACAATTCAGACAATGATCTATCTGCCTCATTTTATCTCATGGGTACTAATGGCGGGTATTATCATAGAGATACTAAATCCCAGAAATGGAATGCTCAATCAATTCCTTGGATTATTCGGTATTGACCCAATCTTTTTCTTGGGAAGTAATAAACTGTTTCGTGAGATTGTATGGGCGACTGATGTATGGAAGGAATTTGGCTATGCCACGATTATTTATATGGCAGCCTTAACCAGTATCGACCCTTCACTATATGAAGCGGCATCCTTAGATGGTGCTGGTTATTTTAAGAAAATGTTGCATATTACTTTACCCGGAATTAGTATGACGATCGTTCTGCTGATGACCTTAAAGATGGGATCCATATTGAATGCCGGATTCGATCAGATTTTTAATCTATACAGTACGATTACATATGAAAGCGGTGATATCATAGATACCCTGGTTTATCGACTGGGACTTGGAGGTGGACGTTTTAGCTTGGCATCCGCAGCAGGACTGTTTAAATCTATAATTTCAGGCACCTTGCTTGTGGTTTCTTATAAAGTTGCTCACAAAACCAGCGGTTATCGAGTATTTTAGAGTTTGGTGCGCAAAAACTGCGTAGAAATGGAGGTAATTATGTTTTTTAAAGAATCCATAGGAAGAAGGATTTTTGTAGTCTGCAATTACACCTTCTGTACTATTATGGCAATTGTATGCGTGTTACCCTTGGTACATATATTTGCAATCTCATTAAGTGATAATGTGGCGGTCAATGCTGGTCTGGTCAAACTCTGGCCGGTTAACTTCACCTTATCTTCTTATGAGTATATCCTTAGTGAAGCGAAATTCTTTCGTGCCATGGGAATCTCTTTCACTAGAGTCGGATTTGGTATTGCAATTGGTATGTTAATGACAGTGCTGGCTGCATATCCATTATCAAAGACGAAGCGTCAATTTGCCTCGAGACAGATTTATGTTTGGTATTTTATGGTTACCATGATGATCAGCGGCGGATTGATTCCGAATTATTTGTTGATATCCGGTTTGGGTTTGATTGATTCCGTATGGGCTTTGGTACTTCCAAGTGCGGTCAATGTGTTTAATGTTATTTTGCTCCAGAATTATATCAAGTCCTTACCGGATGAGATCATGGAATCTGCATTCGTAGATGGGGCCGGACATTTTAAAGTATTATTTCAAATTATACTGCCTCTTAGTAAACCGGTTCTGGCTACACTCGTTCTTTTTGTTGCGGTAGCCCATTGGAACAGCTGGTTCGACGGATTAATATATATGAATCGGGTT
>JAQZBA010000008.1 GCA_029239365.1 Herbinix sp.
AATAAAAAAAGCTAAAACCATTTGGTTTTAGCTCCATTTTATCTTAACTTAACTGCAAAGTATTAGTTCAACGTCCTTTGTTAAAACATCGGTATAGCTATAAGATACAGTTCTTATCGGCATGTCATCGGCTTCTTGAATCTTGATTAAGAAGATGCTTGGATAAGTTTCTGAAATAATGCCCTCGGTAACATCCACCTTGTGTCGTCCCCGATTAATCCGAATTTTAACTCTTTTACCAGTCTGATTCATTACAGCATTTCGTACATTATTTACATCATTTTGCTTCATCATTATTTTCTCCTTATCAATGCTTCCTCTCACCAATTTTGGTTCCCCATGTCCCAAAAGGTTCTGTACACATCTTCTAAATAAATCCGTAACAAACTACATGCTTCGCATGCAGTATAACATAAATTGCAATTTCCGTCAATGAATTTTCAGACAATTCAAGCATTGATGTGGTAGTTGTGCACATAAATTTGCACATTAAACTCGAATTTTTTTGGTAACTTTTATGGAATAATTTCACATGTCTAGTACCTATAGACTATGCCTTTTTAGTAATATGCACAAATTCCAATATACAAATCAATTAAAAACCGACATTACTCCAAAATTTCACAAACCACAATATATTGATATCATTCCGGTGTCCTTCAACAAAATATTGTTATATTGCTCCATATCCACTATATTTTATACACTTTTTGGCAACACTTTTGATCCTTGTCAAGCTGGCTACTCGAAGACAATTCGTTCCTCTCTAAACTCCAACTTCACTACGACATAGGGATAGGTTACCCCTTGGGATACCATATCCTCTTTCGAAGGCCCAATCAGAGTTGTATTAATATAGACAGCATTACTTGTCAGGTATAATTCATCTACTGAGATGCTATAACCACCGCTGTTTTGCTTACCGTATCCAACAACGACATAAAGATTATCCTTATTCGAATAGGATAATTTAAAGGGCTCTTCCTTTTTCTCATCGATGATTTCCTTCAACTCACCGGGTAAATCAGCATCTTCTACTACAGTAAATTCCAGGTCCTTGATCTTCTTAACCTCAGTGTCTTCTTGCTCACAGCCACCAAATCCTATGATCGTTATCAATATGGTAAGAATCAGAAGCAAATTTATAAACCTTCTCATCTTGGCCTCCATAGTTTAGTTCCTGATAGGATTCTATGACTCGTACAGCAAAATAATTCAAGTTTTGCGAAATTCTATCTTAAGAGCTTCTATCTATACAGTAGTACTTGCCCGCTGTCGATATTCGCTTGGTGCAAGCCCGAATATCTCCTTAAAGGCTCGGTTGAAGGTTCGTTGGCTTTCAAATCCGGAATCAACACTAATTCTGGTCAATGTATAATTCGTAGATTGAATCAGCGTCTGAGCATAATTCGCTCGAATATAATTAATATATCGGTTAAAGCTTGTATTCAGCTTCGCAGAGAACGTCCGCGAGAGGTAGTACTTGCTGACGTTTAGATGCTTCGCCAATTCTGTCAGGTTCATAGACTCCTGGAAATGCTCTGCGACGTAGCTGACGATGTGATAGGTTAGGTCATAATTCTCGATATCTCGATTCTTAGCTAATTCGACCATCGGTAGAACACGCGACAATATCAAGAGTACCAAGGCCCGGCAAGCATTCCTATTATCTCCCTCACGACCTTCCTTCTCCAGCTCCAGCATCGCTGAACTCACATTCGGATGCAACTGTTCCTTCGTGATAAAGGGAGTAGTTGGGCAATAGCTGGTCAGTTTCTTAAAAAAGTCACCGGTTAACTCTAGACTACAGATTGAGATTATACTCCGACTGGGCTCTTCCTCCTCTTTTGCATCATAGCTATGGATCGTGTTCGGGAAGATAACTGCAAAGTCTCCCTTACTCAGTATCCTCGTCTCATTGAATATCGTAACCTCGATAATTCCTCTCTCGACATACAGCAGCTCCATCTGACTATGAAGATGCGCAGGAAAATGTAACCCTTCCGTATAAAACACACGAAGATCATTTGTTATATTTTCATAAAATGGTGTCATGGGCTATCTCCAATACAGCAATATTTGGCTAGGTTCTTAAGTTAATTGTCCCTTGTATCATAATACAAATGGTATAATATTATCACAAGCAACAATGGATAATACAAGAATAGCACAGAATACATATTTCGAAAAGGGGTTTAAGAACATGGGGCACAAATTAGCAATCATCGGCTATGGAGGTATGGGCGACTGGCACTATCGTAGTGTAACAGAATCCATAGATAAGACAATGGTAAAGGGTATCTATGATATCCGAGAGGAAGCTTGCCAGAAGGCAACCGAGAATGGACTTGTGGTATACAAGAGCTTAGATGAGATTCTGGAAGATAATGAGATTGATCTTGTAACCATCGTAGTACCGAATAACTTTCATAAGGATTACGCCATCGCCTGCCTTCGTGGCGGCAAGAATGTGATCTGCGAAAAACCTGTGACAATGGATGCCGCAGAATTGAGGGAGATTATGAAGGTTGCAGCTGAAACCGGAAAACTCTTCACCATCCATCAGAATCGCAGATGGGACAAGGATTATAAGATTATTAAGAAGTTATATCAGGAGGGAACCCTCGGCAAACCTTATTTCATCGAAAGCCGCGTTCAAGGCTCAGGCCAAATGCTTCACGGTTGGCGTGGACATAGCGTGAATGGTGGCGGTATGGTTTATGACTGGGGTGTTCATCTGTTTGATCAGTTGTTGAACCTGATTGACAGCCCGGTAGTATCTATCGCTCCCCATCTGGTTCATCTGTTCAACCAAGAGGTGGACGATAACTTCAAGGTGTTCCTTACCTTCGAAAACGGAGTATCCGCGCTAGTTGAGGTTGCCACAAACTGCTTCATCAATCATCCCAGATGGCATATGTGCGGCAGTGAAGGAACGGTAATCATCCGCGATTGGGAGTGTAACGGTGAGATTGTTTCCCTCGCGAATAAGGATGTATTAAAATGGGAGAATGACATTGTCTATACCGCTGCCGGCCCGACAAGAACCATGGCACCAAGACCGGACTACACCAAAAAGACACTTCCCCTCCCCCAGGTTGAGACTACCTGGACCGATTTTTATAATAATATTATTGACGTATTAGATCATAAGGCAGAGCTAATCGTAAAACCGGAACAGGCTCTTCGTGTTATGGAGCTGATTGATTTAATTTTCCTTGCAGCAAAGGATGGGAAACCTGTTGCCTGCAGGATATAACAACTTACAGTTTTGCTTAAAGACGCACCTATGAATATTCATAATTATAAGGAGGTATTCCTATGAGTACTAATAAAAAGGTATTAATATTACAAGGCGGCTGGGATGGACATGAGCCAACGCTCACCTCTAAGCGCTTTGCCGGATTGCTGGAAAAGCACGGCTATTCCTGTACCATCTCTGATACGTTGGAGGTGCTTGCAGACGCCCAGATGCTGATGGAATTAGATCTTGTTGTTGCTTGCTGGACGATGGATAAGATTGAAAGAGAGTATGTAGTGAATCTCTCTAAGGCAGTCGGTTCCGGTGTCGGTCTAGCAGGGTGTCATGGTGGAATGTGCGATTCCTTCCGTGATAATACCGAATGGCAGTTCATGACCGGCGGTCAATGGGTCAGCCACCCGGGTGGCGATGGAATCGAATATATGGTTAACATCAACCATGGCTCCAGCCCAATCACCGAGGGACTTGCGGATTTTAAAGTATGTAGTGAACATTATTACCTTCATATTGATCCTTCGATTGAAGTACTGGCAACCACCCGCTTCCCGTTGGTTAATTACTATCACGTCTCCAATAAACCGGTTGATATGCCGGTTGCCTGGACCAAGCTCTGGGGAAATGGTAGAGTATTCTACACCTCACTTGGTCACCACGACGATGTCTTTGATAACTCACCCAATGCTCAGATTATGATGGAGCGTGGACTAGTATGGGCAGCCGAGGGCAAGCAATACGCTCTTGCGAACGGCCTTACCACCGAACGTTTTGAAAACCAGGCTAAGATGTATTAATTCAATCGATTCCAGATAGGAATAATGTGAACTAAAAATCAAATTCACTTGGGAGGTTTGTATGAAAAAAGTAAAAGTAGCCATGATAGGCGTTGGCGCTATCAGCGGAATATATCTTGAGAATATAACGAACGTATTTAAAGAGCTCGAACTAGTTGGTGTCTGTGATCTGATCCGTGAAAGAGCAGAACAGGCTCAGGAGAAGTATCATATTCAGAAGCTTTATGAGACGATGCACGATGTGTTTGCCGATGAGGAAGTTGATATTATAATAAATCTGACCCGACCCTACGAACATTATGAAGTAACCAAGGCGGCTCTTCTAGCAGGCAAGCATGTCTATAGCGAAAAACCTCTCGGTGCCAATTATGAAGAAGGCAAGAAGTTAGTTGCTCTGGCCGAGGAGAAGAAGCTGATGCTCGGAGGTGCACCCGACACCTTCTTAGGCTCCGGAATCCAGACTTGTCGTAGATTAATTGACGACGGTTTTATTGGCGAACCCATCGGCGCAGCTGCTTTCATGATCTGCCACGGACATGAGACCTGGCATCCGGATCCGGAATTCTATTATAAATACGGCGGCGGCCCGATGCTTGATATGGGACCTTACTATGTTACAGCCCTTGTGAATCTCCTGGGTGGTGTTAAAGGAGTAACCGGTGTTACTAAGACCAGCTTCCCCCAGCGAACCATTACCAGTCAGCCCAAGAACGGCACGATTGTTGATGTAGATGTTCCAACTTATATCACAGGTACCTTAACCTTTGACAATGGAGCAGTAGGAACCATCTTCACCACCTTTGATGTATATTATAAGCAGCAGGCAAGATTCGAAATCTACGGCACCAAGGGTACCTTAATCGTTCCTGACCCGAACACCTTCGGTGGTCCCATCCAGCTGCTCCGTCCGGAGGATGGAGAGTATAAAGAGATGCCCCTTCTCTATGATTACAAAGAGAATTCCCGAGGTCTTGGGTTAGCGGATATGGCGAAGGCTCTGGAGACCGGAAGAGATTACAGAGCAAATTATCACCTGACCCAGCATGTTCTGGAAATTCTCACAAGCTTTGAGAAGAGTAGCCAGGAAGGACGTTATCATCCTCTGGAGACTCATTATGAACGCACCCTTCCGATGAAGAATAATCCCATTCATGGAAGCCTTGATTAAGCTTACTCCTAACGATACATTTAGAACCAAGCAAAAACAGCCACAATATAGGACCATAAGCATAATATCCCCCTCACTTATGGTAACTAACTATATTGTGGCTATCGTACTATTAACATACTTCCGTTATTTATCCTCTGCTTCTATACTTGCCGCTTCTCCACTTTGTTGTGGACGATTATAATATACAATAGAACTATTGCTACAGTAGCAAATGTTAGCACTCCGGCAACAATCCTTTTGGATATGGGTAATTCTTCCTCAACTTGGTATCCATTCTTAATCACTGTAATTGTATCAACATGAAAATCAGCTTCACCGCCATGCTCCTTACAAGCTCTATAAAATATACCTGTAATCTGTATCATATCTCCTATATTCTTATAATCTCCGTAGGATGTGACTGTTTCAGCATCGTTTCTACTTATCCATACGCCGATTGCATTCGTACCATCATTTATGTTTATCCAACTATAATCGCCTCTTTCCATCGCTTCACCGATTGTTTCCCCTTGAATCGTTACTTCCTGTCCATCCAACTCCTTCGCATTTTCAATCAGATCATTCACAGATACTGTAGTTGCTGCCTTCGCAGGTAATGCCTGTGGAGAGAGGATTACAAGAAGGATTATTATCGTTTTAATAAGTTTTTGCATAACTTTTTCACACCTCCGCCAATATAACCAATTAATGCAAATGCAGACAAGAATTCCAGTCTTCCAAGGTACATCGCAATAATGTAATAAATTTTCATTATTGCAGGCATGGAGGTTGTTGTAACTCCGATGGATAACCCAACATTTCCAGTTACTGATGCTGTTTCAAAGGCAGAATCCATGATTGTATACCCATGATACGTCCCAAGTATAGTCCCTATTGTAAATGTTATAATATAGCACAATATTATAACTGCTGAGGATTTAATAATATTATCTTCTAAAACACGATTCTTTATATGATGGAACTTATATACCTTCATACTGCGTTCTGAAGTAAGTAGTTTTCTTACATCCATAATCAGCCCTTTAAATACAATACCAACTCGTAAGCCTTTAAAGCCACCTGCCGTGGAACAAGCGGACCCTCCTATCAGCATCACAATTATCATAATACCAACACCGAAGTCGCCCCATTCTAATGCGAACTGCCTTGCATATACACTTCCAAAGCCGGTTGTCGTATGTGCTGATAATATGTTATATATAATCCTTCTGAAATCCGACATTACATCAGGATATATATTTAACTTTTCCATTCCAAATAGAGCAAGGACACATGCCAAGAAGGAGGTGACAAAGAAACTCTGTGTTTCAATATTCTTCACAATTTCACTGCGCTTACCTTGCCATACGGCATAATGTAGACCAAAATTGAGGGATCCCAAAATGAATAATACCATTGTAACATTTTCATATAATGCACTATGGTAGTACATAATATTTTGCGTATTCGGAGCAAACCCTCCTGTGCTCCATGAGGATGCAAAAATAAAAAGTCCATGAAAAAATGCAGAAACCGGATTTAATCCAATCAAGATTCCAACAAGCCATAAAGACGTTGTTCCGATAATCAGATATACAATACTTATTCTCCAAATATGCTTCGCTGTATCTTTTATATTCGGAACAAGCTCAATATCCTTTCCTTCTCCGACATACATTTTATAGCCTCCACCGATCCCTTTCGTCAGGAAGGTAAGTGCTAAGACGATCATTCCTTGTCCGCCGATAAAGGTCAATATATGCCTCCACATATTTAACCCTTTGGATATATGATCTAAGTCCTGTGTTAGTGCAAGTCCCGTGGTAGTGAATCCGCTCATAACATCAAAGCAGGCATCGAGAAATGACTTCATATGGCCACTGAACCAATATGGAAGTGCGCATAGGAACATTAGCACAATCCACGAAAGTGCAGCTATCACAAATCCGTGCTTCCACTGAAACTCTGAGGACCTCCATTTTGTTCTTCTTCCGGCCAATATCATTGAAAGACCTACAATCAGAGAAACTTCAAAGGAAATAATAAAATCAACCATCGGTACCCATTCCCCAGTCACAAGAGAGGTGAAGATTGGTAATAGCATAAGCAAGGCTACTACCAAAATAACATAGCCTGTATAATAGCTTATAATTTCTATGCTGTATGTTTTAATTCTTGCCCTCATAAGCTCACCTCGATACTATTACTGCTGCCAGAAGAAGTAGCAGTAGATATAGAACACCTGCTGACAGTTCATATAAAATTCCTCTTAGTTCGTTCTTCCGACGATCCATTTATTATTACCCCCATCATAAAGGTCATTGATTAAGTACGCCAGTACTGATTTATTTGTAATAATCACCACTTTATCATTCGAAATAATCTCGGTATCTCCTCTTGGATAGATTACACTCTCCCCTCGTAGGATGGACACCAATACACATTCGTTTGGTAACACTAACTCTCTGACCGTTTTATTAACCCATGGATTATGATCATGAATAAATAATTCAGCCAATACCATGGACCCTTTCTCTAATATACTAATAATCCTGTAATCCTCCTGATCAAAGGAATATTCAATCAAATTAGCAATAACTTCCGTACTACATACCGTATTATCAATTCCAAGTTTTTTAAACATAATCATATTTTTAGGATTGTTGACTCTGGTTATTGTCTTCTTAGACCCAAAGCTTAGTTTTGCGATCTGACATATCACGAGATTCTCTTCATCAGAACCTGTAACAGCAGCTATAATATCTGCCTCTTCAATTCCTGCATCTTTGAGGACCTGTAAATTTGTACCATCTCCCCATATTATCTCTGTTTTAAAGTCTTCTGCTATTCTAAGACAGGTTGACTTATCGCGCTCAACCAGGGCAACCTCATAACCACGTTCCTTTAATGTTTTTAATAAATTATATCCCACTTTCCCACCACCAATAATAATCGTCTTCACCGAAACATCTCCTTACATAAATGACTTATTAATCTTCCTTTATCATTCTTATGAATAGTGCATATTATCGAATCGCCGTTATACACCACATTGTTTTTCTTTGGTATGCTCACTTTACCACCTTTAACCAGACTTGATATAATGCAATGATATTTATCTTCAATGTCGCCTACAGTCATCGACTTCTCTCTATTTACAAGAATTTCAATTATTTCATAATAATCATCAAGTGCAGCGATTACGTCAAGCCTTTTAATCGGCAATTTGCTTTTCAGCATCTCTAATTCGTAATTAATAGGATTTATTGTATCAATACCAAGTTTTTCATAAAAATAGTTTTTTTCCGGATCATTAACTCTTGCAATTATTTTTGGAACTTTATATATTTTATCAGCAATCAAGGATACTGTTATATTGATATTATCGTCAGCAGTAACTGCGATGAGTGCATCTGCATTTTCAATTCCTGCTTCGATTAGATTATCGCTGTCGAACTCAATTCCATTAACCCGTAGACCATTAAAGCCACTTCCCAAAGTATTAAGTTTCTCTGCGTTTCTCTCAACAACACATATATTGTTACCATCATCCGATAACCCTTTTGCCAAGTTGCTTCCAAACCTACCACATCCAATGATTATAATATACATTAATTATCCTCCATTTTAGCCGATTATTTCATATCTACTTCGCCATAATCGATAGGAATATTATCATATTGAAATACCGAGCCTACACGCTGTAGATTGTTTCCTGCAGGCTTAAATCCGGAATCTAGGACATATGCAATCCGATAATGTTTACGGGCCAAGTCCAAATTCCCCCGTTTTTCATACCAGATTCCCAGAAGATTGTGGGGTTCCGGAATATTAGGGTTAATAACAATCGCTTTCATTATAAAATCATACGCACCGTCTAATTTTCTCTGCCTAAGACTATGAATCGCTTCATTTATGATGTCCACTAATTCCTTTGAAATAACTTTATTACTGTTCATTTCTTTACCTCCCTGCTATTGCTTAGTAAGTAAAGAATAAACCTATCGATATAAGTTTTGTGTAAGCATTTGATTCATCTTATAATTTTTCTATATACGAAATAAGCTTCACAGGCTTTCACTATTCATACGCAAAAAAACTGCTCCGGTAATATACCGGAACAGACAGTTCAATTACTATAACACTATTGGTTCATCTTTTAATACTTGGGTACATTATTCGTCAACCAATCGGTAGCCGACACCTATTTCCGTAATTATATACTGCGGTTTCGATGGGTCTTCCCCTAACTTTCTTCTTAGGTTTCCCATACAGACCCGCAGAGACTGCGTATCATTCGAAAGCATACCTCCATAGATATTTTCTGCAATATATCTGTGTGTCAACACCTTCCCTTGATTTTTTGCCAATAATACAAGAACCTTATATTCATTTGGAGTAAGCTTTATTTCCTGGTCTGTAAGCCATACTCGGTGTTTCTCTGTATCAATTAGCAAATCTCTTATCCTAAAGGCCTGTGATTCCTGTTCCACTGTAATATCTTGCAACGTTTTATGACGTAGAATCACACGAATACGGGCAAGAAGTTCAGGAACACTGAAAGGCTTAGTTAAGTAATCATCTGCTCCGGCATCAAGAGCTTCAATTTTTTCTCGCTCATGACCACGGGCTGAGATAATAATAATCGGTATCTGAGATACCATCCTCAGCTTTTTTATAACCTCAATTCCATCGATATCCGGTAAACCAAGATCAAGAATTAATATCTCAGGATTCCTGGAAATTGCCAACATAAGCGCTGTAGAACCATCTGAAGCATCAATGCATTTATAACCCTGCATCTCAATTGAAATCCGAAGGAAACTCCTTATCGACTTTTCATCATCTACTACTAAGATTAATGGTTCCATCCCTCAACTCCTATTCCGTGAATATATAAAATTTTACAATCGTACCATGAGGTTCATTATTACTTACTGCGATTTTTCCACCGTGTGCCTCAATAATTGACTTACACAGACTAAGGCCTAATCCCATGCCTTTTCGATATGTTTCCTTACTAGTCCGATTATGATGATACCGCTCAAACACATAATCTAATTCATCCCGTAGAATACCAGGACCATTATCTCTGACTTCAAAGATTACCTTATTACCATCCCGATATAATGAGACAACTATTTCACTTCCACTTGGTGAATAATTGATAGCATTATTAAGTAAATTCACGATTACTTGCCGTATTAATATTGCATCTACTTTAATCAAAATGATTTCATCCGGTATGACGGCATAAACAAAATGATTACCTGCATGCTTATTTACATGAGTGATTGCAGCTGTTATAATTTCCTCTGCGGCTTCTTCATCCAAATTTAGCTTTGTCCTTCCTTCTTCGAATCGTGTTGTTTGTAATATATTTTCAACTAATTCATTCAACCAGTCAGCATCATCATAAATACTCTGTAAGAAATTCTTCCTTACCTCATCACTAATTTTATCATAATTATCTTTAGCTGTACTTGCTAATCCCATAATACCTGCCAGTGGTGTTCTAAAATCATGAGAAATCGATCGGAGCATATCAGCACGTAGACGTTCCTTGTGCATCTCCAACTGCACTTTTTTCTGATTTTCATTGAGCTTTTGGCGTTCCATGATTACTACAATCTGAGCGATAATTACCTCAATAAATGCCACCTGGGTATGAAGGATATTGCCCGTACCTGATAACGCAATTCCTAGCACTCCAAGTACTCCGCTCATACTCATGATCGGCTGATAATAAGCCTTTGCCTCACCAAATAATATAGTCCCATGTCCGCAAGGACTTCCTGACTGATATACCTCTAAACATGCTGATCGATCTAACTCTCCATCAAAGGAATCCTCTCCCTTAATATATCTACCTATGATTTCACCCGATTCATTATAAAGCTGTATCATTACATCAGCATCAAAACGCTGTGATATCTCTTGCGCTGAGATTCGAACCAGATCTTCTTCGTTTTTAACATCTAGCAACTTTTTACCTATAATATAAAGTGATGAGATGTATTGTTCTCTGTCTTCTACCTGCTGTCTTTCTTTTTTCACCTTAATAGTTAGCATACTTGTTATGAATCCAACAATAAACATTACAA
The DNA here is from genome assembly GCA_029239365.1 of Herbinix sp. Taxonomy (GTDB): domain Bacteria; phylum Bacillota; class Clostridia; order Lachnospirales; family Lachnospiraceae; genus Mobilitalea. The sequence continues at coordinate 11,308 of JAQZBA010000008.1, forward strand.
AGAATGTGATTATATAATCCGGATTGTTAACCTTAAGGTTATAATATGGCTCTGTGAAGAAAAAATTATATAGAAGAACCGCACATACTGAAGCAGCCAAGCTATATATATAGCCTTCCGCCAAATAGGAAAATGATAATATCCCAAGTAAATAAATCATTACAATATTAGATTCAAACATTCTGATGTGAAAGAATAACATTGATACCGCGGTACATAATAGCATGATTAAAATAAGTATTGAAATCATTTTGATTATCTTATCTGTTGCCTGGCCTTTGTTCATAGGCGAAGAGCTATGATCCACATATATACTTTCCTTATCAAGAGTATATTTCTTTTCAATTTTCATATCACCCACCTCTAATACGTAAATTTATTTCATATAACACAAAATTGATAGGATATTCATTTATTATAGCATAAATCATTTAATTATCTATAATTTATACCGTTATATACTTCGTAACATTAGGGATACGCAATGTAAATTCGGTACCTGTGTCAGGGCTGCTTTCAAACCATACCTTACCTTTCAGTAGACCCTCTCCAAGCAGCTTCATACTATAAGTACCTATGCCTCGTCCTTTCCCTTTGGTCGAAAAGAATTTCTTAAACATCTGAAGCTGGGCTTCCTTATTGATGAAACCCTGGTTATGAACAGATATATCAACAAAGTCCTTGGCTTGTGATATCTGAATTCTGATGACCTTCTTATCCGCTTCTGCAGCATTCTTAATCATATTCATTACAACACGATATACTAGTATTTTATCAGAGACTATCCTCGTATTGCCTTGGTATTCAAGCTTAAATTCACATTTATAATCATCAAAATATCTTGTGATTGATTGTACCATTTCAATCAACGAGAATTCAGAGTAGTTCAGACTCAATTCATTTCTTTCCGCTGCCATTAGCAATTTATGAGCATTAATCTCATCAATCAGATAATCCGTCGAATCATAGATATAATATACGTATTTAACGATTTCTTCTACCTCATCCGCTTTTTTAGCGCATTCAGCTAAGTTTTTTATGGAACCTGAGGTATTAAGGAGATCATGAAAAAAAATTCTCTCCATGTTCATTCGCATTTTATCATTGCTAATATCCTTAGCAATAAATATTGTTGCTCCGTCTTGTATGTGGTCTGCAGGTGTTACCGAAATAAATAATTCCCGGCTCAATATAATCTCCCCGTTGTTGTAGTTCATTAGGCACTCTCTTTGAACCTGTTGCTTTGTTGTCTGAGCTTGTATAATAGCCTGAACAGCGCCACAGAAGCTACAGCATTCGGTTGTTCCGCAACCTTTCGTGTCTTCATAAGCATGAATGCAACTCAACACTTCACCCGGACGAAGCCCTATCGATGCCTCGGGACTTACTCCAATCAATTCTAGAAAATAGGAATTAGAATAAATGATCTGTCTTTCTTTATTTAATACAAGAACCGTATTCGGAATGATATCAAATAGCTCTGATAACGTTTTATTGTTTATTAGCATTTCAGCTTGTGAATAGATCATCTCATCGGTTAACTTCTCAGCCGGAGCGAAGTGCGATTTTATTTCATCGCTGCCATCCTCAGAAGCTGTAAGAAGTTGATTTTTCTGTTGGGTACTTAAATTCTTATTAATCTCCGCAATATACTTTTTAAATCTTGCGGAAGTAAGAGGTTTTTTAATATATGCTATCACACCATTATCCAGATACTCAAGAGCATCATTTAAAGTGCCGAACTCAGTGACCACAGCGATCGGAGTATAGATCAGGTTCTTTTCCATCCACTTAAGAAGTTGTATATTGCTCATACCCGGAAGACTTATATCCATAAATATAACATCAAATAGTTCGTCCTTAATTAGCGTTAAAGCATCGACACCATTGCTAGCTGAAGAAACTGTATAATTTTCCTCTTCCAAACATTTTGTCATAAAAATCCGGTTAGATTTTATGTTGTCAATAACTAATGCATTTCTCAATAGAATCACCTCTCAGTTCATCGTATGTTTTTTTCACAATCTCGTCCGGATGTCACCGGCTTCCCCTTTACTCTGTTCATCCTTATGTTACCTTTGCCTTACTATAATTTTATTACATTATGGCACCCATGGCTATATATTTTTATTTATTATGATCCAAAAAAGGATCGAAAATATTTTTATTATCCTTATTGACATCGCTATTACACCATCATATAATTGTTGTCAATACAACTGTTGCATTTGCAACTATCTTGGAGGTGAATCATATGTTTATTGCTCACATGTCAATCATTGTGCGTTATTGCCGCATTTTTTTCGAGCGAGCATTGGCAGATATTAATATTGGTCTGCCTGAACATCATATATTGATCTATCTGAGCAAGAACGATACCGTGAATCAGGATGCAATCGCGAAACACTATTCGATTGATAAAGGCACCATCGCTAAATCAATGAATAAGCTTGAAGAAAAGGGTCTTATCATAAGAACGGATAATCCAAATAACAAACGTGAAAAGCAAATAACCTTATCAGATAAAGGTTATAGCATCTTGAGCGATATGCAAAAAACGACTGACGAATGGTACAGCAGTGTTTTTGAAGGCTTAAGTAAGGATGAGATCGATCAGCTCTCCGGTATTTTAGAAAAAATCTCGGTGAACGCAGTAAATGTCGTGAATGAAAGGAAAATAAATCATGACCAGGCAATTGAAAAAGAGTAATCTAATACTTATTATGCTTGTCTACCTATTAGGTATATTTATGGGGGCAATCGATACAGGAATTGTAACACCGGCAAGAAACGTAATACAAAATTTCTTAGCTGTAGATGATAAAACTGGTATCTGGATGATTACCATGTATACACTGGCGTATGCAGCAAGTATCCCTGTTATGGGTAAGCTGGCAGACAAATACGGAAGAAAAATAATATACATAATCAGTATCTCCTTATTCGGTATCGGCTCCTTATTCTGTGGTCTGTCACAGAATTTCGACAGCTTTACCGTACTTTTAATCGCCCGCGCTGTGCAAGCCATCGGCGGTGGCGGTATCGTACCGGTAGCAACCGCTGAATTCGGAACCACTTTCCCGAAGGAAAAGCGTGGTATGGCCTTAGGACTGGTCGGTGGCGTCTACGGCATTGCCAACATCTTCGGCTCCTCTGCAGGCAGCGCCATCCTGGATATCTTTGGTAATAATAACTGGCAGTATATCTTCTATATCAATGTGCCTATTACTTTATTCATCATTATCGCCGGTTTGATCGCACTCCCGAACTCCAAGGCAGAATCTGTGAAGAAGATTGATATTTTCGGTATTTCCATATTGACCCTTATGATACTATCCGTATTATATGGATTAAAGAAAATCGACTTCTTTGATTTTTCTGCATCCATTACAAACCCCTCAGTCTATCCGTTCTTACTTATCTTTTTGGTGCTGCTTCCTGTGTTCATCTTTGCAGAGAAGAGGGCAGAAGATCCGGTAATGAATTTGGAATACTTTAAAAATGTGCGAATCATTATTACCTTAATTCTCTCATTTATGACCGGTGTCATTTTGATGGGTATGATTTTCGTCCCTCAGTTTTCAGAGAACACAATGAAGATCCCTACCGGCAGCGGCGGTTATTTCGTTCTTATTCTTGGTGTATTTGCCGGTGTAGGTGCTCCTATCTCCGGTAAACTCATTGATAAACTCGGTGTTAAAATTGTACTTGGCTTTGGTTTCTTCGTATCTGCCCTTGGCTCGGTATTTCTGGTACTGGTTACTGCAAATTACCCTAATATGATAACCGTATTCATTAGCTTAATGTTAGTAGGCCTCGGAATTGGTTTCACCATGGGAACACCTCTTAACTACATGATGATGGAAAACACAAAGGAGGAAGAGGCTAATTCAGCACTGGCTACCGTATCTCTGATACGTTCCATCGGAACCGCCATCGCTCCTGCCATTATGATTGGTTTCATTTCCCATGCAGGTATGTCCGTTCAGAGCAATATTATGGCTCTTCTTCCTAGCGAAGTCAGCTTACCCGAGCTTCCTTATGCACAGGAATTAACAGAAAAACTAGATACCTTGAAGTCCGACCCGGATATGAAGGATAAGTTAGCCGGTGTAGATATCCCTGACTTATCCTCAATGCAGACTGTAAAAATTAATATGAATGATACCAACAGTAACATTGCATTACCTCCTGAGATTCTTACTATGCTTCAATCCTCCGATGTAACCACAATTACTGAGGCTTGTAAGGTATTATCTAATACCATGTTTGATAAGATGACTCCGGATGTAATTGATAAGATTGAGTCCGGCCTTGATAGTGGAATTGCCTCCATGCAAGATACAGCAACCGGAATGGAAGAAGGTATCACCGGAATGCAAGCCGGTGTTCAGGCACAGCAGCAAGCGCTAACACAACTGGAAAGTCTAAAAGTAATGATGGCCCGTCAGATGACTCAAGCAGCCTCCACGGGTGGTATACCTCAGGATATGCCGTCATCTATGACAACACAAGCAGCTGCTCCGATGTCAATTGTAGATATGATCCCTGAAGAGGTAAGGAGCCGGATCCCGCAGAATGTATTGACAGAGCTGAGTGACATTAAAACTTTAGAGGATTTAGATAAAAAGATAGAAGAACTTAAGTTCGCAATCCAAGACTTAAGCGTACAGGCGGATGAATTAACTATAGCAAAGGCAGGGATTACAGATACCATCAATAAAATGGCAGAGTTAAAGAATGCTATCCCAGGTGCTTTTGATACCGCGAAGAATAATTACCTGTCTGAAATCGAACAACGTAAGGTACCGATCGAGAGTAAGTTCCAAGAGACCTTAAATGTCGGCTTTAAGCAGGTATATCTAACTGTAACTATCGCATCTATTCTTTCCTTCCTGATTCTCTTGATCTATAAGAAGAATAAAGCCGCTGCTATTAACAATAATTAGCTTCAATTCTTAGAATGCTACTTGCTTCTATTATACAGTTCCAACAAAACTATTTATTTTTCAACAAAGTCTGCTTTGTAGACATTGTATGAATCATGTATTATGACCTAAATAAGCTGATGCCCGATTGGGGTATCAGCTTATTCTCTGCATATCAATTATTGGTTCAGTTGTCTCACCCAGATTATCTCATGGCCACAAATAATGGAGTAACGTAGGATAGTGAATAAATCTATATCTGACTTATAGGTTAGTTCTTTAGTCCGGTCATTACGATACCCTCAACAAAGTACTTTTGTCCAATCAGGTAAAAGATAACACCCGGAGCAAAGGATAAGCAGGTTGCGCACATCGTGAGCGCCCAATCCTGTTTTAATTGTCCTCTAAAATTGGTCAATCCTAACGCAATTGTGAATTTCTCAGCAGAATTAATATAAATCATCTGCTGTAGGAGATCATTCCATAATGTAATAAAGATAAACAGACCTACTACAATCATCGCAGGCTTTATCGCAGGAACGATGATCTGAGTTAAGATACGAAGGCGCCCTGCGCCATCGATTGTCGCTGCCTCGTCCAGTTCCCTTGGTACCGTCATGATGAACTGGCGAATCAGGAATATATTGAACGCTCCACCTCCGGTTAGATATGGCAGAATTAACGGAAGATAACTATCTTGAAAGCCCATAATTCTCGTCCACATGATATATAACGGGATAAGAGTAACCATAGTCGGGAGAAGCATCGAACCAACGCATAGCGTAAACAAAAACTTCTTACCCCGAAACCGTAACCGTGCAAAGGCATATCCACAGATGGTTGCCGTGAGTGTTCCGCCGATTACTGCCGGAGCAATAATCATCATTGTATTAAAAAAATACTTCCAAAACTTAAATATCACTAAGGTCTCTCTATAATTGGACAGTAACCACCTACTCGGAAAAAATGCAGGAGGGTATTTGTAAATTTCAGCGTTAGACATGAGTGAGGTTCGAACTATCCACCAGATCGGAAAGAGTACCGCAGCGGCTACCAATGCGATAATGATTACAGAGATTATATTGCTTACTCTTTCTTTCCGTTTTCTGCTCTTCATCGCTCCCTGCTTTGTTATGCTCATCTTTCATCGCCTCCTTCATAGAATATCCAGCCTTTTGAAGTTGCAAACAATATCCCTGTAAAAACTGCGATTAAGATAAAGAATACAAAGGAGACTGCACTGGCATACCCCAACTTATTATTAATAAATGCCTGGTCATACATGAGATAGGATATGAACCTGGAGGAATTGCCCGGACCACCGTTCGTTAGTGCTAACGCCGGTGTTACAATCTGCATATTGGTGATAAGACTCATCAAAAGATTATAGAAGATAATAGGGGTCATACAAGGCAGCGTAACGTTGCGAAAACGTTGCCATCCATTAGCACCATCAATCTCAGCTGCTTCATGATAGACACGGGGAACATTCTGCAGACCGGCTAAAAAGATTACAATAAGATTACCGGATAACCACACAGCAATCAATGCAAGTGATGGGACTACATATCGTGAATCAGCGATAAACATTACCCTAGAGAGACCTACCTTGGTAAGAAGATAGTTAAAAAGACCGAAGTTGGACTCATAAAGCCAGGACCAGCCTACATAGATCGCCGTAGCCGGCAGAACATAGGGTACATAATAGACAGCTCGCCAAAAGGTTCTTGCCGGTATCTTACGATTGAGCAGCAGCGCAATGCATAAGGAATAAATCATACTACCAATCACCGCAATTACTGCAAAGTATATGGTCGCTCGAATGGAATCTAACATATAAGGGTCAGTGGTAAATAATTTGATGTAATTACTCATGCCGGTAAATTTCATTGACCCAAGTCCGGACCAGCTAAATAAACTGAGTACAAAGACTGCAAGCAATGGCAGATAGGTAATAAATGTCAATCCGATGATAGCGGGAATCAGACATAGATATGCAGTGCGTTCTTCACTGGCATAACTACGGGAATGACGTGTCCGTGATTTTCTAGTGGATGTACTCATAGTAATCTCCAATCTTCAAGATGCTTCCAACTTACCGAAAGGATGACTCGTATCTATCTAATTCTCTTACGAGGTCATCCTCTCGGCAACTTATTTTATTATCTATTCACCGGCATGAATTGCTTTTAATGCGTCAATATTCTCAGCAATTACATCTTGCGCGGTCTTTGCTCCGGTCCAGACATCACCAAGGATAGATTGAAGCAAAGTATTAAACTCCGCGGTGTGAGCTGTATAGAACCATGAGGTAGGTCTAGCTGCGTCTGACATAGCATAATCTACCACTGCGGACTTATACTCCTCATAAGGCGGGAAATTCGGATTATCAACCCACTTATGTGTTAATGCTTCCTCTTTATAATATTTATCAAGTCTCGGCATCCAGATACCGGTTGCGATTAAGCTATCCCAGTTATTCTCCTCCTGTCCATACCACTTAATCCATTCCATCGCTTCCTCCAGATGTTTGGTCTGAGAGAATACTACATTCGCGCCGCTTGTATTAATTGTCACCTTCTCCTTCATATAAGGCAGTACTGCCACTCCGTAATTAAGCCCCTCTTCCTTGGCTACATTAAGACAGGTGCCAACATTCCAGGTTCCATTTGAACTCATAGCAACTGTACCTGTGATGATCGAACGTGGGATACCATCATCCGTTAAACCTGTGGATAACGGTGCAACATGATCCACTAGATATAGGTCTGCAACCTTCTGAATTGCCTCTATGCTCTCCGGCTTATCAATGATTAACTCAGTGCCGTCTGAATTATAAAAACCACCACCATTACTAAGCGCCCAAATCTCAAGCTGCCAGGTAAGGTTCTCTATCATACAACCGTATTGAGTAATATTCTGTGAATTGAAACCGTCCTCATCAGGATGTTTTCCGTTACTATCCACTGTTAACTTCTTCGCTGCAGCTACAAATTCCTCCCAGGTCCATGCACCCTCTAATGATGACGGAGGATACGCTACACCGGCTGCATCAAACATGTCTTTATTGTAATATAAGATAATAACTTCATTCGCTGAAGCATAGGATACCACTTTACCTTGATAGGTATAAGCCAGACTGTCCAACGGCTTAGCTTCGCCTTCGCTAAACATTGTGCTGACATCACTTAACATTCCTTCAGAGGAATATTGAATTACACCCTGTTCCTGCATCATACCGGTATCGGGTAATTGGTTTGCCGTAGCCATGGTGTTGAGCTTCGTCATATAATTTTCCCAAGGGATTGCCACTACTTCAACCTGGATTTTGTCCTGCGAAGCATTGAACTTATCGGCAACCGTCTGTACATTCGCTCCTTCTTCTGCACTTCCCCACATAGAATATGTAATTTTCACTTTTTCCTTTGTGTCGGAATCAGAAGCCGTAGCATCTGCCTTCTCCTCATCCTTACTCTCAGTCGTGCTGTTCGTAGCTGAGCTTTCGTCCTCCCCGGTGTCTACCTTGTCCGTCTTGCTGCATCCCGCTAATATTATACTGCCTATTAACATGACAGCAAGCAGGATTGAAATGATTTTCTTAGACATAGCATTATCCTCCTCTAATATATGATTTTATTATATTTATCAACACAAGACAACTGTGCCGACATCATATCAAGTGAATTAATTACATTTTTCTGAATTATTACTAAGTTGAACCTTCTGCCATACCAGCATCTCGCCTCGCCCCCTATTATTCCAGAGACAATAAGGTATCGCTTTTAAGTGGATCGTGGCCTCCCGGAACCTGGGTACTCCATATAATTCGTCTTCTTCTACTCCTGCATTGGTAAGCGTCATTCCATCATATTCAATCGTAGGGAGCTCACCAAACAATTCTTCGATTGGATGCCCCTCCGAAAGTATGGTCTTTGGATCCACATAAATTGCACCAAGGTTCTCGCCGTTATCAACCTCTTCCAGGCAGTAAACACAGGGACCCTTCATCAGTGCCATCTTTCCTTGATCCACTCGGACCTGGTCATTTGCACAGACCCATCTTGGGTTGATGCCAAAATCAAGTTCTATGAGATTCTCTCCACTGTCGAATTCAGAGAAATATGCATAGCCATTCTCCTCCTTGCATTCCGTCCTAAGTCCATTTCTTCGCAGCTTAAGATGCTGGGCGTACTTTGGTATCCTAATCTTAACTGAGCATGGTATGGGTTCCGGTAAGTGGATTGACAACTTCACCTTACCATCTTGGAGTAATCCGGATTCCAGATTGATATGAACCTTTCCCTGCCCGAGCTGAAGCTCTGCCGTAGAGGAAATGAACTGGTTAATGTAGATGCTCTCCTGATCCCTTGCATAGATATATTGACCGAGGGAAGCTAAGGTTCTGGCAATATTAGGCGGGCAGCAGGCAACACTGAACCATCCCTGCCGTTCCGGCTTCACGTGCATCATATAGGAATGATCCGTACAGAAGCCCGGGACTACTTCTAGTGGATTCACATAGAAATACCTGTCCCCCATCATCCCCATCCCCGCAAGAACTGTATTGTATAAAGCAAGCTCCACCGTATCATAATACTCTGCCTTCTTCGTAATTGAGGTCATTCGCTGCCCGAACATCATCAGGCCAATCGAGGCGCAGGTCTCACTATAGTTTGTGTTGTTGGGAAGATCATAGTCCGCTGTAAACCGCTCGAGTATGCCACTGGATCCAATACTTCCTGTTATGTACATTCGCTTCTTCGTAATATTGTCCCAGACAGATTGACAGGCTTCCAGCATGCTATCATCCTCCAGCTCAAGTGCCAGATCTGCCATCGCACTAAACATGTACATTGCCCGGACTGCATGCCCTTCCGCCGTTCTCTGCTGTATGGGAGGCATATGTGCCTGTGAATACTTCAGATCATAATTATCAAACTCGTGGAAGAACTCCGAGCCTCCCCGCCTCTGGATCTCTTCTCGGAAATAGCTAGGTTCCTTTCCTCTCTCTTCAATAAAATAGCGGGCACATTCAAGATAGCTTCTATCCCTTGTAACGCGGTATAGTTTAATCAGAGCAAGTTCAATCTCCTGATGTCCCGGATATCCTTGAAGCTGCTTCTCACCCCTTCCGAATACATTACAGATTAGATCCGCGTTCTTCTTTGCTATTTCTAATAATGATGGTTTCCCTGTTGCGTTATAATATGCTACCGCCGCTTCTATCAGATGTCCGGCACAATAAAGCTCATGGCCTTCCACCAGGTTCGTCCATCGCTTTTGTGGCGCTGTTACCGTATAATAAGTGTTTAGATATCCGTCCGGCTGTTGTGCTTGCCCGACTAGTTCAATCGCTTCATCCACGATCCTTTCGAACCTAGCACCGCTCCCGTTTTCAATACAGTAAGCGACCGCTTCAATCCATTTGTAAAGGTCAGTATCTTGAAAGACTACACCTTTACGTTCTCCTGACATCACACCGGCAGCGATTCGAAAATTGTCAATGCAATAGGTTGGAGTAGCCTTTTCCACACGATCATTTAATATCTCCCACTGGTAAGGTATCATTTTTTCAGAAACCAGCTTTGAATAGCTTCCGAACAGGGGATCCGTGATATGGATATCTCTCAGTTTAATCGATTGTAGTCCTTCTGCCATTACTGCAATAGCTCCTTCTCTTGAATTTATTAAAGTAAACGTTTACCTTGACCAAAAAAATAATAGGGTACATCTTCTGCCGTAAAAACTCGTATTATAGCATATCTTACCCGCATATTAAATCGCATTATTTTCTTATTTTCCTATACTGAGAACAGTTATTAAGTTAATCGTTTACCTTCATCTGATTGCATTATAGCACGCATTATTTTGTATTGTAAATACTTATTCTGTATTTATTGCGATATTTGTTAATAATTAACATCGTTAACCCGTATTAATTGTGCATAATCACCTATTCATGTTTTTTATGAAATTAAACGCTTATTATTTCTTGTAAAACGATTGACTTCTAGTTATAATGAAAACAGTAAGCTTCCCAGAAAGGAGATTTTATGGCTAATATGAAAGATATCGCCGGCCGGGCCGGTGTTTCTGTCGCAACTGTTTCTAAAGTATTGAACGATCTGGGTGGCATAAGCCAGGAAACCACGGACCATATCCTTTCTATTGCGAAGGAACTCAACTACCGTCCCAATCTCTATGCCCGTAATCTGAAGACCCGCCAAAGCCGTACTATCGGTATCATCACCGAGGATATTACCGTCTTTAATGCGCCTCCTATTATCGATGGCATCGGAGCCTGTTGCGAAGAACGTGGATATCACTACTTTCTGGAGAATCTCCGACTTTATAATCTGGGTATTAACCCATTACTTGATGTTAACGAGCAGAGTAGCATTGTTAACGATGCTATCGATTTTATGATGTCGATGCAGGTCGATGGTCTTCTCTACTTAGGCTGTCATAGTCATAAGGTGGTCCACTTACCTTCCATCGGGGATACACATTTCATCTGCTCCTACTGCAGCTGTACTGATCCCTCCATCCCTTCCGTACTATATGACGATAAAAAGGCCGGATACGATGTTGCAAAATATCTCATAAACACAGGCCATAAAACAATCGGTGTTATTACAGGTCCGAACGGAAGTATCCATTCGGCAAAGCGCCTTACCGGATACCAGGAAGCACTTTACGATTCCGGACTTCCTTACAATCCAAAACTGACCTCTCAAGGTGATTGGAACAGAGATTCCGGTTTTCTTCTGGCCGACCAGTTGGTAAAAAGCGGAGCAACCGCTATCTTCGCTCAGAATGATCTTATGGCAATGGGTGTAATTGATTATTGCGTCAAAAATGAGATCGAAATCGGTAGAGACTTAGCACTCGTTGGTTTTGACAATAGAGAAATCAGTACTGTATGCCGTCCGACCTTAACAACCGTCAGCCCACCTTTATTTGAAATCGGACACACCTCTGCTTCCCTATTGATCGATAAAATTGAGGGAAAGACCAATACCGCCTCCGGTGAGATTCTACTGGAATGCTCCATTATAGAGAGAGATTCTACCAAAAGATAGATTCGTTTTTCATAGATTAAGAAAGCATGTACTTGTTTGAAGCAACTCGCAAGAAACACGCTAAGCGCAAAGCATGAGCCCGGCAAAGAGGTTTCATATCACCTCTATGCCGGGCTTTTTTTGGGGGGCAATCTATATAGGTTTTTGTAATAAGCTTATACACCACTATAGGCTGAGAAACCACCATCAATCGGAAGTACAATTCCGTTGATGAAGCCGGATGCTCCATCGTCCGCTAGGAACAGAAGTGCTCCAACCAGTTCCTCCGGCTCACCGAATCTCCCCATGGGTGTACTATTTAGGATCTTATGGGAGCGCTCAGTCAGACTGCCATCCTCCTTCATGAGAAGACCTTCATTCTGTTTGGTTACCAAGAAGCCGGGAGCAATTGCATTGACACGAATTCCAACCTTGGAGAAATGTACTGCCAGCCACTGGGTAAAGTTCGATACTGCTGCCTTGGCACCGGAATATGCCGGTATCTTGGTCAATGGGGTAAAGGCATTCGTCGATGAAATGTTGATGATATTACAGCTCTTTCTGCCAATCATATCTTTCGCAAATTCCTGACAGGGGAGTAAGGTTCCAAGAAAGTTTAAATCAAAGACAAAACGGATTCCCTGTTCCTCCAGATCAAAGAAGGTTACAAGCTCCTTATTGTCCTCCAACAAATCCTCCTCAAAGAGGTATTCCTTTGTTGTGGTTCCCTTCGGATTATTACCGCCTGCACCATTGATCAAGATATCGCAGGGACCGAAGGTCGTAAGGATCAGCTCATGTGCCTTCTTCAGGCTATCCTTATCCATTACATTCGCTTCTACTCCGATTGCAGTTCTTCCTTCAAGAGTAAGCTCTGCTGCCTTCTTTTCTGCCATCTCTAGGCTACGGTCAAGAATTGCAACCTTAGCACCGCATTCTGCAAAGGCTTCTACCCAATAGCCACCTAATATTCCGGCTCCACCGGTTATTACTACCACTTTATCCTTTAAATCAACGCGAAAAGGTAACTTCATATTAAACCCTGCCTTTCTATCAACCTACAAACTCTGAGCCTCAGACACAAAGTTCTGTGTGAAATCTTTCATTTTTACACGATTTCATCTTCCTATGGTCTTCTCTAGCGTCTCCCAGATACCGGTTAGATACATTGCGCCTAAGGCACGGTCATATAAGCCATAACCCGGTCTGCCTGTCTCTCCCCAGATCATTCTTCCGTGATCCGGACGAACATAGCCGTCGAAGCCATTCTTATGCAGTGCCTTCATAATTGCTACGATATCCATGGAACCACAGGGTGAATAATGGGCACTTTCCTCGAAGCTGCCGTCCTCCAGAAGCTTAACATTACGAATATGCATGAAATGAATTCTTCCCTGAGCGGAGTACTTATCTACCATTTCAACGATATGATTGAAGCTAGCAGAGCCAAGAGAACCGGTACAGAAGGTGAGTCCATTATACTTGTTATCTACCAGCTTCAAGAATCGATCCAGGTTCTTCTCATTGGTAATAATTCTGGGAAGCCCAAAGATGCTGTACGGCGGGTCATCGGGATGAATTGCCATCTTAACATCACATTCCTGTGCAACCGGAATGATCTGTTGTAAGAAGTATTCTAGGTTCGCCCACAGTGCTTCCTCATCCACCTTCTTATACTGTTCAAACAACTGCGCTAAGCCTTCCTTGGTATAACTGGAATCCCAGCCCGGAAGTGATAATTCGCCGGTGAGTGGATCCATCTTCTCTAACTGCTCCTTATAATATACAAGTGCTGTAGAACCATCAGCCAACACCTTATCCAGCTGAGTTCTGGTCCAGTCGAACACCGGCATAAAATTATAGCAGATTACCTTGATTCCTGCCTTGGATAATCTACGGATATTCTCCTTGTAGTTCTCAATGTATCTTGCTCTGGTCGAAAGTCCAAGCTTGATGTCTTCATGAACAGGCACGCTCTCAATAACCTCAAAATGCAGGTCTGCCGCCTCCACTTCCTGCTTTAATTTCTGTATGCTTTCATGACTCCATACCTCACCTACCGGCACATCATATACCGCAGTGACTATGCTGTGCATACTCGGGATTTGTCTAATGTATTGCAGTTTAACTGCATCATCTGTTCCATACCAACGAAATGAAAATTTCATAGTTAACCTCCTATAGCGCCACGTGCCTTCCTATCGTATGATTGTATGATCAATAGGAGCACATTTTGCAAATATACTGAATTGGCTTTTCGTAATTTTACTGCAATTATATCGAAGCCCAGCTAACAATAATATGTTAATCTTGCTTACGAACTTGCAAAAATTGCTTATATAGAATATCATAATATTGAGACCATTCATTCGAAAGGAGTAGCGATGAAGCAGAAAACCCACGAATATCTGACCAGACAATATATGCTTTCCAGCGATTATGAGGTATTTCATTATTCCAATACGAATCTCTCCGGTATAAGCCTGCATCATCACGATTTTTATGAATGCTATCTCTTCTTATCCGGTGATGTAACCTATCTGATCGAAGGCAAATCTTATCAGCTTAAGCCTGGTGATATTGTTTTGATTAATTCCAAGGAATTGCATCAAGCCTACGTCAACTCACAGGATACTAACTATGAAAGATATGTACTATGGATTAATCCTACCTTCCTACGACTACTCTCTAATGAGACGATGGATCTTACTCGATGCTTTGAGAGCCCGGAGAGGAAGAATGTGTTACGAGTGGACTTTGAATGGCAGCAAAATATGAGACTGTTGATAAATAAGCTCATATTAATGGAACGCTTCCAGGGAATCGGTCGGGAGCTGTTATACAGAGCATATATCACGGAGCTGATGGTCTATGTGAATAACCTGACCTTTAACGAGAATGACAGACTTGATGTAGATGTGAAGAAGAGTAACCTGATTGATCGTGTTTTGGATTATATTAATTCGCACCTCGAGGAGGATATTACCATAGATGCACTGTCTGATTATACTTACTTGAGCAAGTTCCATCTTTCCAGAGAATTTAAAAAGCATACCGGAACAACCCTTCACCGCTACATACTCCAGAAGAAGCTGATTGCGGCAAAAGAGTTGATACTGAAGGATATCCCGATTACTCATGTCTACGAGCAATGTGGATTCGGAGATTACTCCAATTTCTTCCGTGCCTTTAAGAATGAATATGGTATGACACCAAAGCAATTTTATGAGGCCATGA
>JAQZBA010000288.1 GCA_029239365.1 Herbinix sp.
ATAAAAATACAAAGGTATTGTAAGAAACAACACCTTTGCTGTTGACTTATATTAGCACATAGTTTTTGCAAAATCAAGAGTAAATATTTATTTTTATTCTTTTTAATTTCTCTGAATATCAATTATTACCGAACAAGGTCCTGTAATAATCCTCTTCCAGAATACTCTTTGAGACTGTAAACTTATTCTTAATGATGTTATTCAGATTACTGATATAATTCTTAGGTAACGGTTCAGCAGTAAGTAGGGTGGTCTCTCCTGTCGTGGAGTTATACATCACTTGATCCGTGATGAAGCTGCGGTTTGATAACACCACCAAAGGATCTGCATCCGATAATATATCCTGTCCCATAAGTAGTCGGGAATCATATTCCAGCCCGAACAGATTAGATAGCGTTGGTAGAATATCTAAGCTCGAGCAGGGTTCGTCGATTATAATATTCTCCTCCATTCCCGGACACCAGAGAATAAAATGGTTCTTGTAGATCTCAAAGTTCGGATCCAAAGAATGACCTGCCAGCTCATCAAGCTTATACTTCTCCCATCCGTAGGGATAATGGTCTGCGCTTAGGGCGATAACTGTTCGGTCTGCTACACCGGCCTCCTCAAGATCTGCAATCAGCTGCTCAAGAGCTCTGTCCAGTTCAATCTGGCAGGCGATATATGCCTTAGCATCTTCCGAATAGGATAGATCCTGAACCAACTTTTTGTTCTTTGAAGCCATACTATTTCCGGTAAAGGTATAATTCATATGTCCGCTTACGGTCAGATAGTAGACATGGAACTGATCTTCCTCTACAAATTCAGCGGTGGTAGCATCGATCATCTCCAAATCAGATTCCGGCCAGCTATCAGTTGGCAAGCTCAGTCCATTTCCTTTCGCTTTCCAGAGATAGCCTAGATTCGGATGGGTTTCATTTCTCTGATAATAGGTGTAGGAATGATTGTGATATGCTTTACTTTCTACTCCAAGCAGATTGAATTGATGCCCCAGAGAGAAGGGCCACAGATTACTTCTGCCATGATACATGCTTCTGGTCCCTTGCGGAATCAAACCGGTCATAGCCACATATTCCCCATCACTGGTACTGGTCTGCCATAACGCCGTATAAAAATTATTAAATACAAAACCCTCCCGAGTCAACCGGTAGAGAGTTGGTGTCTTTGTCTCATGGACTGCATAGGGTGAAAATCCCTCTGCTGTAATCATAATCAAATTATACCCCTGAAACATTCCGGTGTACTCATTCTTATTCGTAGGCGTAACTGATGCAAAATAGTTATGAAGAGTCTTGATCGTCTTATTCTTCTCCAGCCCGGCTAATCCTTGAAAATCAATGTTCATTATGTTTGGTGATGTGTCAACCGGGGTTGGTGTCGGAAGCAGTGTCGGTACCGGTGTAGCATCCGCCTCAGGAATCGGTGTAGTCATAGGTGTAGTCATAGGTGTAGGTACCGGAGAAGAAATCCTACTAGGCACAGCAGTGGGTTCCGTAGTTAATATAGTATGTGCCAACACCAATTCATCCTGTGGTGAGAGCAGTTTTGAGATATCTAATCTCGTCATCGTAATAATCCCAAGCTGTTTCCCGCACAGGTCCTGAACTTTCGTGTTATAGTACAGATCATAGGGTGAATAATCCAGTTTTCCGAAGATTAGCAAAGAAACAAGTGCAAGGGCATGCAATAGCACTCCTGCTCCCAGCAATATTCCCTGCTCCTTCATCTTGCGTCTACGATAATCAATACGATTGTTCATGATAAAGCCTAATATAACCAATGGCATGAGTAGAATGATGAGTCCTCCGATATTGCCTCGGATTGCTGTAACAATATCAGATCCGAATTCGGATATAGCATCTCCTGCCATACCTAATATCTGAAAAGAGAAAAACACCTTAAAGACATTGAAATAGACTAGTTGTATCAAAAACACCATGCACATGACCGCAGATAGGCACCATAAAATGAGCTTGTTCAACTTCGCAGTAAATAACCCTGCAAGGAAAGCCAGTATGGCTCCGAGAGGTATTGCAAATATAATCGGGTATATTATCTTCAAATCAACACTTCGATAGATGAGAAAGTGAAATACCACTTCCAGATACATCACCATACCGATGAAATAAAGCAGCGGAACGATGCTTCTTCTAAAAGCAGAGTCCTTATGTTCTATTTCGCTGCCGGTGATGATTACCCCGGCCTTTATAAAATGGTTCCTGATCTTGACTAGCTTTTCAGGATATTTGTTTTTACTAACTAGTTTTTCTTCAGTAGAATCCTCTTCCTTACTAATGATGGGAGCTGTACTATTGTCTTGATTTTCTTCCGCTGCGGTCAGTACTAAAGTTTCTGATTCTTGTTTTTGTTCCTCAACTTTTTGCTTTTCAATTTCTTGCTTTTCAATCTCTTGCTTTTCAATCTCTTGCTTTTCTGTCTCTTGCTTTTCTGTCTCTTGCTTGATTGTTGCCTCCGAGATCCCCATCTCCCGGGTGTTATCATCGCCAAACTGATTTAATTGATTATCCCTCTCCATCCACCAATTTACCTTCTTTCAAAAGTGATACTGCCTTTTCCACCAAAGCTTCTGATGCAGGTTACTGCTCCATTCATGATTGCAAATTGTGGTGGCTTATGTCCGATATCTGTCTCTAAAATAATTGGTAAATTCAAATTCCCCAGCACGGATAAAACGGCTTCCTCATAAGTAGTGTCATTATAAGTTTCATACATACAGGGACGTCCGAAGACAAAACCGCTGGCATGTTTAAACCATCCGGCCTCCCTTAATTGCCATAATCCCCGAAGCAACGCATCAGAATTTAATCCATAGCTTTCAAAATACCATAGAATTTTATCTTGTTGGTATTGATTGGCGTACTCCTTCACCTTATCATATCTGGTTCCTACCAGATTAAGGCACACATCCAGACAGCCTCCCAACGCCCTTCCATTGATAATCAACTCCTTATCCCTATCGTAGCCAGTAGGATACAGGTTAATCCATCGTACCTCCTTCTCAGGGACAAACTCTTCCAACCCTGTAACTCTAGGTTGGTATCCATCCTGATAATAGTCAAAGCTCTGTTGTGTAATATCTTGTCCTTCTAAGATTCTCAGATTGTCATAGAGCGAACTATGCCAGTTGCCCATTCCGAAGGAACTAAAATTATTCGCATATATGGTAGCTATATCTAGATTCGTAGTGATGGTAAATACCAATCCCGTCGTATCCGAAAAGCCTTGTACCCATGTGGGGTTTGACTTAATTGCTTCAAGGTCAAGATAAGGGAGCATCTCCACCAGGTAATCCCCTCCGCTGGCTGCTATGACTGCTCTTACTTCCGGATTCAGAACTAATTGCATCAGTTCATCCGCTCTGGTCGATCCGTCGGAGCTTCTTCCCTTCTGACATTTTCTAACATTATCAGTTACAAGGACCGGATATCCAAGCTTATTAAAATGCGTAATCCCACTCTCTAACCGGACCAAATCCGGTTCCTCCGTAAATCCAGACGAGGTTGCTGTAACCCCAATTTTATATCCCGGTTCCAGTAGCTTTGGATATATCATAATCAGGTTTCTCCTCTCATTCTTCTGTGCATTAGTATAACATTTTAGGTAAAATATATCAATCATTAAGCAACCCATGTCACAGAACCATTCCTGAAAGTTGCTCAATTGATACCACCAACCGATATAAGCACGGTCTGCTCTTCTCCCTGCCTGCTTACCGGCATTTTCGCATAGGCATACTCGCATAGACATGTTCTCTTAGGAACGTTCTCAAATGTGTAAGCAAGCTTGCATTCTGAGAACACTTCGTTTGCTTCTATCTGTATTACGCGTAAATAAGGGATTTTGTAAATATTAATTATGATTCTCGTGGACTGTAATGATATAACCACGAAGTATCAGAATTACTATTTTACAAAACCCCTTAAGCAATTGTTATCTATTACAGCACTATTTTGTCCAATCAGCTAACTCCTCCGGAGTTGCAAGTACATAATGCTGACCACTGATGTGCTGCTGTGTTCCTTTATGATAATCGATCCCGCTAACACGATAATCATAGTTGATAGCAACACGTTTCTTCTCGGCAATCGGATTCGGCTGAGGAATCGCTGACAGCAGGGACTTGGTATAAGGATGAAGCGGATTATCAAAAATCTCGTCCCTGGTACCCGTCTCTACAAGATGTCCAAGGTGCAGTACACCGATACGATCTGAGATGTACTTTACCATCGATAAATCATGCGCGATAAACAGATACGCCGTATTCGTCTTCGTCTGAATATCCTTCATCAGATTGACTACCTGTGCCTGGATTGATACATCCAGCGCACTGATTGCTTCATCCGCGATAATCAGGTCCGGGTTCATAATCAAAGCCCTTGCTATACCGATACGCTGTCTCTGCCCTCCTGAGAACTGATGGGGATAACGATCGGCGTGCTCGCTTGCGAGACCAACCATATCAAGGATCTGATATACCTTCTCTCTGCGCTCCTCCTGAGATTGATACAGGTGATGGATATCAAGGCCTTGCGCTATGATGTCCATTACCTTCTTTCTGGGATTAAGGCATGCCATCGGATCCTGAAAGATCATCTGCATCTTCGTACGAAGATGCTGTGTATCCTTTGCAGAGAGTTTACCGGAGATATTCTTATCATTGAAGATGACGTCACCGGCGGTTGGTTCATAAAGCCGGATAATGGAGCGGCCAATGGTTGACTTTCCGCTACCGGATTCACCAACTAAGCCATAGGTCTCACCCGGATATATCTCAAAGGTAACTCCATCCACTGCCCTTACTGTAAATTTGCGGTTAATTCTAAAATGCTGTTTCAGATTATTTACTTTTAATAGAGGCTTTCTATCTTCCATGCTTATCTCGCCTCCTTAGTAATAGTAGAGTTATCAATACCTGTATCAGTAGGCGATGACTCCTTGAGCATAGTGTCAATTCTTTTCCTAAGTTCCTCCGGCATGTCTACCTTGGGTGCATTCTCATGCAATAGCCAGCTAGCCGCATAATGAGTATCGGAGATCTTGAACATCGGCGGTTCCTTCTTTAAATCGATATTGAGTGCATAGATATTACGTGGCGCAAAGGAATCACCTTCCACTTTATGTAA
>JAQZBA010000289.1 GCA_029239365.1 Herbinix sp.
CATAGGTATCAATCGCAATTAGGCCTGTTACACATACCGCACTGGTAGATGTGAATAATGCATCAATAAAAGCAACATCTACTCCCTCTCTATGTGATATCGGAAGAAATAAAAGAAACGCGCCCAGTAAGATTACGGTCGCAAAACCAAGTGCAATATATCGTCCCGGGTTCATTTTTTTTATAAAGCTCATATCAAAAACCTCAATTCCTTTGTCGAAATTATTTTGTAATATAGTATCCTCTGTCTAAATCGTAACGTTATTATTTTAGCACTGTTACAGTAAATTTGGTATAAAGAAAACCACTTTCTTGTTAATATTGTGTTAATATTATTTCAATTGCATTCATTTAAATCGGAAATTCATTTACAACACAGATTTTTTTCTTTTGTTGTCTGACTATAGATTTCATTCTCCTCTTATGCTAGAATTAAGTAGCTGAATAAACCCGAATAAATCATTAAGTTTAGGAGGCAATCTCATATAAAGGACGGAAGATCTTGAATAATATTATCTTAGCTTTCAGCGTTGTCTTTCCATTAATGTTACAGATGTCAATCGGTTACTTTCTACGAAGGAAAAAGGTTACGGATACCCATTCTCTTAATGTTATGAATAAGTTAGTTTTCCGCGTATTCCTGCCGTTACTGTTATTTTTAAATATTTATTCTCTGGAGCCGGAAGAGGCTATTACTCAGAAAAATGGGATGCTCTTATTGTTATCCTCACTTAGCGTCATAGTAATCGTTATTATCATGCATTCTATGTTTCCCTTATTTATTAAAGATAAGAAAAAGTGCAGTGTCATAATCCAAGGCATCTTCCGCAGCAATCTTGTTCTCTTCGGTATACCCATCGCCGCTTCTATCTATGGAGATGACCGAATTGGAATCGTTTCCTTGCTTGCAGCATTTATCGTCCCCTTATTCAATGTACTAGCGGTTATCGTACTTGAATATTACCGGGGTAGTAAGGTTAATTATAAAAATGTATTCCTTAATATTATTAAAAATCCTTTGATCATAGCATCTGCAATTGCTTTTCTATTATTAATACTACGTATCCGGATTCCCGAATTGATTTTATCTCCTATCTCCGGTCTATCCAAGGTTGCAACACCCCTTGCCTTTGTAGTACTCGGTGGAACCTTCCAGTTCAGCAGGATAAGCGTTAATTTGAAGTATCTCCTTGTAGTAGTTCTAGGTAAGCTCATTCTCTTTCCGATGCTGGTATTTGGGGTAGCCATTGCCCTAGGATTTCGTAATGAAGCTTTGGTAGCACTAATCGGGGTTACTGCCTCACCAACTGCAGTATCGTCTTTTACAATGGCCTTAGAAATGGATGCGGATGGTGAATTAGCCGGCCAGGTTGTAATATTCACCTCTATTATTAGTATTATCACAATCTTTTTCTTGGTTTATTTATTAAAAACTCTACAATTAATATAATCCGGTCGCAGGAAGCAATCGGCCTAGTACATACTTCCCTAGACGGTAGTTCCAATGTAAAATAATAGCCAAGGATATAATCCTTGGCTACATTTTTGGTTACCGTGCGATTTATGCATTGCTACAAAATCGCTGAACGGCCTTGTACTGCGGATAACAGGAATTGAACCTGCACGGTCTCCCACTAGATCCTAAGTCTAGCGCGTCTGCCAGTTCCGCCATATCCGCATAATGATTTCTTATGGTACTACTTATCCATAGGAAAATGAGACATCCGGGGTTCGAACCCGGGACACCATGATTAAAAGTCATGTGCTCTACCAACTGAGCTAATATCCCTTAATATGAACCATTATCACCGCTATAATACAGAAGTAAGTATAGTGCCGAAATCTCAGTCCTTGTTGGGGAACATATACTCTCTTAGCATAACTCAATTAAATTAATCGTGTCTTCTGTAGGAAGGTGTTGTATCTGGTCAAGCCCAGTTTTTGTTTCATACTCTCGAAACATTCATGGTCTTGATCAAAAACTGGGCTAGGTGGATTTGAACCACCGTAATGCAGGAGTCAAAGTCCTGTGCCTTACCGCTTGGCGATAGCCCAATAATAATTAAAATACCTTAATTGAAAAACAAAAAGTCTTTTCAGACTTTTCATTAAGTTCAATATAGGGTGGATAAAGGGTTTCGAACCCTTGGCCTCCAGAGCCACAATCTGGCGCGCTAACCAACTGCGCTATACCCACCATAATAAAACACCTTTCAACTATATTACTAGATGAAAAATGTGCCAGAAGGGATTCGAACCCCCGACACATGGCTTAGAAGGCCATTGCTCTATCCAACTGAGCTACTAGCACATTATGATGAAATAAGGTTTTATGAAAACTCATAATTCCAAATATCAAGCGGGTGATGGGAATCGAACCCACGTGTCTAGCTTGGAAGGCTAGTGTTCTACCATTGAACTACACCCGCATAGGATTAATTATTCTGTTATTGTATATCTCTGTTACTCAAATTATACAACTGGTAATAAAGATTTGTAAACTACCCACCGATACAGTAGGTTACCAAGTCGGGGTGACAGGATTCGAACCTGCGACCTCTTGGTCCCAAACCAAGCGCTCCACCAAGCTGAGCCACACCCCGAATTAATTTAATCCAAAAATGTCTTTCTGGTTCATTACAACTCATTCATGCAGCTTCCAAGATTAACTTTGTATGCCACATGTTATACATTTTCAAGGTTTTTTTACTTGTTCCAGCCGTGACGCAAGATTTATTATATAATAGCACACCGTTATTGTCAACACATTTTTATATCTTTTTTCTGTTTTTAAAAATACTGCAACAAAGCATAAAATAAGGTAAATTTGGCAATTTCCATACCTGCTCCTAGATTGGTCCTGTGAAGATGCTATTTCTTCCACCAATTTAGCATTCCTACTCTTTGAATTAGTTTGTGCCAATATTTTCATTCACATTATTTACACTAGTCTCTTTCCTTATAATAATTCAAGGTAAAATGTGCCTCCCCCTGGGAATCGATATCCATTATAATGAAGGTCGGTATTTTACCGTTTTGTCTTGGTAATGCAAGACTTCCCGGATTGATAATCCAGATACTCCCGGTCACATTTATCATAGGAACATGAGTATGACCAAACATAACAATGTCAGCCTTATGCTTCTCCGCTGTCTCGAGAATAGTACTTGTATTAAAATTCACCCCATAGCGATGACCATGAGTCAGTAATACATTATATTTACCGATATGAATCATTTTATCCTTAGGGAATCCATTAAAAAAATCATTATTACCGGACACGAACTCAACAGGACAAGTAATCATTGACTTAATATATTCTTCTCCGTTCTCTAAGTCACCAAGATGAATTAATAAATCAATCGGACCCACCCGGTTAATCGTATCAATCAAGTAGTGGTTTCTACCATGGGTGTCACTAACTATCAGTACCTTCATCTTTATTCTCCACTTCCAACTTCTACAAATAATCTGCTATAACATCCTTAATTGCTTGAAGCGCTTTCCCACGATGGCTGATTACATTTTTTATCTCCGAAGCCATCTGGGCTGTAGTACATCCGTATTCAGGAACATAGAAGATAGGGTCATATCCAAAGCCATTCGTTCCTACAATCTGTTTTGCAATAAATCCTTCTATGGTAGCTCTACGGGTAATAACCTCACCGTTCGGAAAAGCACAGGCAATGGCACATACGAACCTTGCGCTTCTTTCCTCCTCCGAAGCCTCAGCCAACTGATCGATAATGTACTGGTTTTTGATATGATAGGAGGTCTCCTCTCCCATAAATCTCGCAGAATATACACCAGGAGCTTTATCCATATAATCAACTTCAAGACCGGAATCGTCTGCCAATACAAGCTCGTTGGTCAGCTCCATAACAGTTCTTGCCTTGATGATTGCATTATCTTCAAAGGTTTTACCATTTTCCTCAATATCCGGGTTCAACCCGATATCCTTCATAGATAATAACTCGATATCCAGACCCTCTAAAATTTCCCGTATTTCCTTCATTTTACCTTCATTCGATGTGGCAAAGATAACTTTTCTCATACTAAACTCCCCTACTGCATCTTTAATGTAGCTCAAAACACTGCTATATCGTCCATGGCATTTAGGTTACTGCCTAGATACTGGTAGCTCCTCGAACGTCCTCATAATTCCATTATAGATCCCCTGTGCCACTACCTTCTGATTCTGCAGCTTGGTTAAGTAATTTAAATCCCCCGAATTAGACAAATATCCGATTTCAATAAGAATCATGGGCACCTCTGCCTTATCCATTATAAAGATATCGTCTTTATGTTTTAATATTGTACCACGATTCCGAAGCTCCACTGAATTGCCTAATTCCTCAGAGAATAGACTGGCCATATCTCTGGAAGCCACTCCTTTGAAATTCGTATCGTAATACAGAACCTCTGTGCCATTCGGACTGGCGATTTCATTCGAATTGCAGTGAATACTAATGAAATAATCACAATCGACTGCATTAGCCAGCGTTACTCTAGGTCTTAAAAACACTTTATCATCAGCGGTACGAGTATAATATACCTTGATATTTTCTTTGTCAAGTAGCTCCTTCAATGCCAAGACGATTCCGAGATTTATATTCTTCTCATAATACATCTCACCTATTGAGATAGCTCCTGCATCCTTCCCACCATGACCAGGATCAATAACCAGAATTTTATCATATACCTCGGAAGGTTTTCTTAAATCTACATAATAATAATTTGTATCCTCATGAATGGCATATGCATAAACGCTATCTAACTCGATTAATATTTCACAGTAATTGATGGCTGTTTCAGTTTCTAGGGAGTCGGAAAAGGTAATTCCATGACAGATATCCTTTCCATAATCCTTCGTGATTATCTCCCTCACGGAGCCATCCTCTTCATCAGCTTCTTGAGTGATGACCTCGGTATACACCGGATCTCCAAGGAAATAATCATCTCCTCTGACTCTCATTACCATTGTGCTGTCAAGTTCCTCTGTGAAATCTCCGGATAGCTTTAGCTTTATACTCCTGTTGATATACAGATCGTCTATTGTTATTGATACATCATTAGCTTCCGGCTTTTTAATCACGAGAAAATGATCGCTTAACTGGGCAATTAGACTATCGTCCACC
>JAQZBA010000290.1 GCA_029239365.1 Herbinix sp.
ACGGTAGCCACCGGCTTCATTCGTTAGCACAAGATCGGCATAAGCAATGGGTGCTTTTTCCTCTTCTTCATAGATAACAGCACGGACCGTTACCGTCTTATCGAAGGAAGTTGGATTCCATAGGATTGCACCATGATTATCGTCCCAGGAATAAGTAGCCGGGTAGCCATTATGCTGCGCAGTGATTCCGATGGGTTTCTTCGTAGAATCGTTCCACTCACGTATCATTCCATCACCGACTTGCCACTCGATACTATATCTCTTCGGCAGCTTCTTCGTATCAATGGATATGCCGAGTCCCCAACTGGAGGAAAGCATGGAATAAGTATCTTCACACTCCAGAAAATCATGGTCCGTGATCTCAGTTAATTGCTGCTCCTTCCCTGTATTGATGAGGAAAGCATAGACACATTCCTTCTCACCAAAGCGACAAACCACACGAAACAACCTGCGCCAGTCTTTCTCATAATCTTCCAGATTCGAGCTTAGATAAAGAGCCATATGCTGCTTCAGTTCAAAGCTTACCTTGGAGTCATCTAATATTTTCACTGTCTCGTTCATAATCGACTTATCACCATAGAGTGGTTTCCCCCCATCATCCAGAATTGCATCCGTAACATGAATCGAATCCGGTATACTGTTACCAAAATCTATCACAACTGTTTTATTCTTATCCTCTGATCCGAAGGCCCTCACCTCAATCGTAGGTAGAAAGGTCTCTTTAGCCAAGATCTCCTCTAGGGCCTCGGAAGTTGTATATTGTGCGGCTTTGCCATCCCAAGCAGTCTCACGAACAGTGTAATCCAGACCAATCCCTTGTATAGATATATTAATATCAGGTGGATTCTTGGGAATCACCTTCTCTATTCCAAACAGGAAGCTCTGATCATAGGAGGTTGCCCACCGGGTATAGGGAAAATGCTCCATATCCTCAAGAACCAAGGTCTGCCCCTGTACAGTGACAGTACCGTAATCTACATACTCGCCAAGGAGCCTTACCTCTTCCCCCTTCTTAACCAGGGTCAATTCCTCGTAATCTCCCTCTGGGACGAAGCAATTGCTATATTTCATAATCGGTATCTCCGTCAGTGAGCTAAAGAGAATTGGTGTCTGATATTCATAAGCAAGAAGATCATATTTGAATAGGCCTGCCTCCCAGGTAGAATAAAGATCCACAAGCTCAAAGCTTCCGTCTTGGTCTATATCCACGATCAGAGCATTGTCAAGACTACCTTTCACATAGGATATTACTCCCTTGCGCACTAGAAAGCAACCTGTATAACCCCGATCGCTGATTGCTGCAAACGCTTGTAGCTGAAGCTTCTCATATGCTTCCTTAATATATATCTCAAAGAGACCTAGGATCCTCTGTCTTGCTGACGGTATCACTTTCTCCTGTACCTTCTGATCCACTACTGTTTGTATGCGATTTAACATTTTGCTTTGATCTATCTCTTTATTACGATTAAGAACCTCCTCTAGGGACACCTCTCGATCCACCCGCAGAAGAATGCCGTTGCACATGGGAAGCTCTTCCTCCTGCAAGTAGGTGATGAGTTGAAGAATACGGTCCTCCTTTGTAAGCTGATAGAAGGTCGTCCCCGCCTTGGCCTCTACGGATACCTTCTCTCCTTGAAGATTAGTCCATCCTTCACGAGAAAGCACCTGTAGATAGTCCTCCATTGCTTCCAAGGAAATATTACTATAATAGTTACCACACTCCCAATCGGCATAGCCCTCCTTATATGGAACCGGAATATCCGCCGGTATCTCTTCAACGGCTTGTAGTTCAATTCGTTCTTCCGATTGGTTAGCACTCACTAGTGTACTCTCTTTGGTATCCACACTATTATCTATTATTACATAGCAGATTATGGCATAAATAATAATCATGAATGCCACCGCACCGAGACATCTGCGTGTAGTCAATCTACTAATTCCTAGTTTAAATTCCTCACATTTTCTCATAATCATCAACCTTCCTAACAGAATGCCAAGGGGCAGCCTCGAAGCAACCCTGTAACATATTATTAAGTTACACCGTTCGTCAGTAGCAAGAACACAACAATTCCTACTAGAAGGCTAAAGCATACGGCAGAAAACCAGGTCAACCTCCGATAAGTGAGAACCTGCTGCACTCTTACTTTGACCTTAGGACTACCAAAGGCAGAAGAAAAGATGGTCCGATCCACCTCCGCATACGTCAACAATACGTGTGCATATTCCTTGCGTTCCTCCTTCTGCAAGCATTTTACCGCCTTCTCATCACATGCCAGTTCACAATCGTTGATCAATACTCTTAGAAACACCCAGCTCAAGGGATTAAACCAATGGATGCAGGCAGCTATGATTGCTATCATGCGCCATAGATTATCCCTTCTTCTTGCATGTACCTGTTCATGAAGCAGAATATATTCCAGATGCTTCGAGTTCATTCCTACGGGGAGAATGATGCGCGTCCGGAATATCCCTATTAAAATCGGGGTACTCACCATGGTTCCTTCATACAGATTATCTCTAAGTAATGTGGCCTTACGAAGCTCCGACATCGTTAATCCATATAGGAGCATCATCGCTAGGAGAAAAGCAAGTGCAAGAAGGAGCCATACAGCGGAGGCAATCGTGAAGAAGCGCTCCAATCCATCTGTTTTATAAGTAATCGGCGCATAGGTTGCCGCCCCTTGTATCGTATTTGACAAGGTTAGGAACAAGTCCTCCACGGGAACCGACTTCACCACGCTTCTCTCCGACAGACCGGATACGAGATTCATCAGGCTATACTTACTGGAGAAGCTCACAGGACATAGCATCCGAACCAATACCACTCCCCAGAGAGAATAGATAATTGTTCTTGGAAGTGACTTGATATAACGCAGAAAATATACTAACAAACCATATATCGTAGCAATAATACTCATATTCAGGATCCAATAAAAGGCTTCCTTCAGCACCCTAAACACCTCCCATCTCCATTACTTCTGTTCATGCTGATCAATCAGTTTCTTAAGCTCCTCTAACTCCTCTTTCGACAGCTTCTCATTCTGCAGAAAAGCTGCAAAGAAGGCTTTCTTAGAGCCTTGATAAAGCTTCTCAATCAAACTCTTCGTCTCCGCACTTTGTACCTGTTCCTTCTTAAGCTTTGCCACACAGATAAAGTTTGGTTCCTCCCTGAGGACTACTTCCTTTTCAATTAACTTCTTAATAATTGTGTAGGTCGTATTCTTATTCCAACCAATGGTTTCGCCTAAAATCAAGCTGATTTCTTTGGCACTGATGGGTCCTCTCTCCCAGATAATCTCCATCACCTTCAGCTCACTATCAAATAATTTTACTATATCCATTCCTTTTACCCTCTCAGACTATTGTAATAGTATATCCTCATACTATTACAATAGTCTGATTATGTCAAGGGATAATTTCCAAATGCATCACATCTTCCCAGATGCTAATAGGGCCGTCCGCACTTTTTAGTATTGGCACATTATGGTAAGTTGACCCACAAAAAGGAGGGAATTGAGTATATCTCAATTGTCCCTCCTTCTTCTTGTATCACTATGAAAGAATATCTTTTTGGAATATGTTAACGCAAATTCTCTTATTAAGTGGTAGGCTACCTCCAAATTACTACATAGACTACATATTTTCAATAAATTGGATCTTCCAGCCGGTCGGATCCTGAACATAGAAGAATTTGATATGAGGGTTAGGCTGGAAGGTACCACTATGAATCTTATACCCTTTCTCATTAACTAACTCCATCATTTGTTCTACGGAAGTTACAACAAAACCCAAGGAGATATCATGACCAACATCAATATCCTTCTTTTGCTCACTACAGATTAACTCTACCTCAGTGTCTCCTTCTCCAAGGAACGTAATTTCTACTCCTGGGCCGGCAGAATATCTTCGATTTTCTTTCAGTCCGACCACCTCCTTATAGAACCGTAACGATTCCTCCATATCCTTAACATATAGGGTTGTCCAACAAAACTTCATCCGTCCTTACTCCTTTCATGAGCTCTTTATATTTGGTTCGGGTATCATATTTTTATGCATATACAAATGACATGATTGCCAAACCCAGGGCAGCACTCAGTACATTCGCAGAGATTGCATATGCTACTCTTCTCATCTTACTAAATTCCTTCAATAGTAAAGTAAAAAGCACGCTTTCTATGATTATTATGATAATTTCTGCCGGAAAAAATGCAATTGTAGCAGTCAGAATTCCTTCCTTTACGAAAAGTGCTCCTATGGTTACTGTGAAGGCCAGCTGTGTAAACAAGTTAATCATTAAGTAAGGAACCAAGTTCTTTCTCAGTGAAAATCCAAATACTAATAGTAAAATTCCTTCAATTAACAGGGTCGCCGTACAGGTTCCAAGAAACTGCTTTATGTAGGCTATGATTGGAGTCTCCATACTCACAACATTCTTCTCATAATCATAGGTTACGATTGTTTTTAAGGCCTTGCGATGAACTTCCTGCGATACTACTATCTTATTCTCCGGCGTGATGATTATCAATTTAAAATCATCCGGAACACCTACATAACCAAAACGATGCTCTATCCCATCCTCTGTCTTAACTCCGGTTAATTCTCCCCACATGGGTGCCGGGGTTCCCTTCACTAAGCCGGGCTTCCAACCCTCCACTTCATAGCTTTCCAGAAGCTTGATCTTATCAGGGTCATAGCCTGCAAGGTCGAGGTGCATATAATGATTGGCTTCCTTCGTAAGTAGGTCAAGATAATATTCCCCTTCCGGTGGATTAATCACCTTCACCAGAAGCTCCGGTTTGGGTCCCATGTCGGCGAGGGCAATCGAAGCCGGAAGAAAAATCATCAGTAAAAATGTGCCCAGAAAGGCTATGATCCTATTAATTCTCTTACTATCCTGCATATCTTTTCCTCCCACCAATCACGTTCTTAATATTAAGATTCATTCATCGGATGGATCCTTCCCGTCTTCACTATCATCATCCGTTCCATCATCCATGCTATCTTGATCCATCGAATTATGATTAGTCGTGGCTCCCTCCGGTTCCTGTTGGGTACGCTTCAGTCTTCCCATCATCATCAGAAGCCATAATCTTAAGAATAACCCTATTATTATCATAATAAAAG
>JAQZBA010000291.1 GCA_029239365.1 Herbinix sp.
CTTTAGTATTTACGCTTATGTATCTTCCGGTAAGGCCGGATTAAAAGTGTTTTGGAAAAATGCCATAGCACCGACCGTAACAGCCCTTGCGACCTGCTCGAGTGCAGCTACCATTCCGGTAAATCTGGAGGCAACGAAAAAAATCGGTGTACCCCATGATATTGCAGAAACGGTGATACCACTAGGAGCCAATACACATAAGGATGGATCAGTGATTGGAGGAGTATTAAAAATTGTATTCCTGTTTGGTCTGTTTGGTAAGGACATTTACAATATTCCAGCATTGTTATCCATTTTAGCAGTTGGATTTTTAGTTGGAGCGGTTATGGGGGCAATTCCCGGTGGTGGAATGATAGGAGAGATGCTGATACTAAGTGTATATGGCTTTCCTATGGAAGCTCTTCCTGTGATTGCAATTATCAGTACAATAATCGATGCACCCGCTACCGTCCTTAATTCAACTGGAAATACCGTCTGTGCGATGATGGTTTCCCGATTTGTTGACGGAAAGCATTGGCTGACCGGAAAGATAAAGAGTGAGAGAGAGAACGCTTCAGAAAAACTTGCTTCATAAATATTTCTTTATTAAATGGAGAGAATGTGCTATAAATAGCTTCATAAAAAATCTGATACTTACGAGATAATATCTCGAATAAGTATCAGATTTTCTTATATATAATACATAGGCTTACGAAGATAAAAATATTGGTCCGTACCATAGAAAATATACAATTGAGTATTTCTATTTATTTTGATAAAAACAATACAGCCCGGCAATATCTTACCAAGAAGACAAGCATTAATTATATTCCTTTCTATGCGTATGCTTTAAGGAATAAGAAAACAACATTCTTGAACAGATACTTAAGGTTACATTTATAACAAAGAATAGAATTAAAAACTTACGTGAAATATTAAATTCTTTTTGAAAATACAATGTAATAGTAAATAAAACAATACCAAAGGTATTTGATAAAATAATTCTAACAATTTCCTGCCATTTTTGATTTCCCCACTTCGGGTTATATAACCGGAAAAGATAATACAAAAATAGATAAATTGGAACCAAATATACTAAGAGTATCGAATATTTTCCTAGGGAGTGGTAGGTTCCCGGAGCATCAGTGAAAAACGGACTAAGAAATCTTAAGTAATATGTGAATAGATAAGCTATGATAATAGTACAGGCATCCACTAGAACATGAAGCTTATTTTGCATTTTGGGATTATCTTTAAGCATACCAACACCTACTTTCTAAGGAAATATGTCTACTTGAATCTTTAGCATCACTAAGTATTATATCCCTTAAATCCAAACTTTGAGTTTCATATCCAGAAAATTTCCTGAATAAATGAATATTTCTTTTACTCGTGGTAGCACCTAGTTTCTTAATAGGTTTAAATCCTGATCTTGCTACACTTATATTATAAATCAATTGTATTTAAATTGCTAGCACGGATTTACAAAATATGTTATTTGTATAATACTATGACATAATAATATTATGTTAACTAATTGGATTAAAACGTTATGGTATTTTCTTATTTAAAACATGCATACTTAAATCGTTCCTTATATCAATAACAGTGAGTGTGTCTTTCGGAGCTTTAGCTTTGAAACCGGAAGAAACACGCTTCGCGAATTTCTTATGTCTGCTTGTAGACATTGTTCGCCTGTGCGCGTTCGCATTGCTCACTTTGCTTACGCGCTAATAAAAACCTCATACGGCAGATTCACTCAGCCATATGAGGTTGATATCTCAAAAATAAGTCAATTAACTTACAAGTGAAATCATCACTTATTTTCTTTTTGCTTTTCCAAGATAAGCTGCCTTTACAGAATCGTCATTCAGAAGTTCCATTCCGGTGCCGGTAAGAGTAATATTACCGGTCTCACAAACATAGCCATAGTGGGCTATCTTAAGTGCCAGGTTAGCATTCTGCTCAACCAATAGGATAGTAACGCCTTCCTTGTTGACCGTCTTAATGATATTCATAATATCGCGAACGACAATCGGAGCAAGACCTAAGGAAGGTTCATCCATCATAATCAGCTTTGGCTTACTCATAAGGGCACGACCAACCGCTAACATCTGCTGTTCGCCACCGGACAGGGTTCCGGACATTTGCCAGGACCGTTCCTTTAAGCGGGGAAATAACGTATATACCCAGTTAATATCATTCTCTAGGTTGTCTTTCCGAAGATATGCACCAATTTTTAGGTTTTCTAAAACAGTCAGATCAGGAAATACACGGCGACCTTCGGGAACTAAGGTGATTCCCTTTTCCACGATTTTGTTGGTTGTACTTCCTGTGATATCCTCATCATGGTAGGTTATTTTACC
This sequence comes from Herbinix sp., assembly GCA_029239365.1. GTDB lineage: Bacteria > Bacillota > Clostridia > Lachnospirales > Lachnospiraceae > Mobilitalea. Next base: position 2,346 of record JAQZBA010000291.1, read on the forward strand.
GCTTTCTGCTTTAACAAGCCCTGCGATAGTTCTTAATATTGTGCTTTTTCCGGCACCGTTTGCACCGATTAAGGTAACTATCTCACCCTCCGGTACCGTAAGGCTGATTCCTTTTACTGCACGGATACCACCATAGGATACATTAAGATTATCTATTGTTAACAAATTATTCTTCGCCATCTTCCGGTACCCCCAAATAAGCATCAATAACACGTTGGTTATTCTGAATTTCCCCGGGTGTTCCCGAAGCAATTAATTTACCGAAATCCAATACATAGATTCGATCAGAAATATCCATAACGAGATCCATATGATGCTCTATAATAAAAATTGTTAAATTGAATTTCTTGCGGATATCATAGATAAATGCAGTTAATTCATCGGTTTCCTGTGGATTCATACCTGCAGCCGGTTCATCAAGGAGTAACAGCTCCGGTTTTGTGGCAAGTGCACGTGCTATTTCTAAGTGACGCTGCTGACCATAGGGAAGAGAATGAGCTATTTCATCCTTAACCTCGCGAAGACCAAGAATGTCCAGAAGCTGCATGGTTTCTTCCCGCATTGCACGTTCTTCTTTGTAATTCAGGCCGACGGTTGCAGATAGAAAATTGGCTTTCGATCGCATGTGCTTTGCGATCAGGACATTATCAAATGCAGTTAATTCCTTGAAAAGCCTTATATTTTGGAAGGTCCGAGCCATACCAAGTTTGGTAATCTGATCCGGTGTCTTCTTCATGGTTGTCGTATAGTTCCCATTACTCTGACCTGCATAAAGCTTCTTCATGGCACCCTTGGGAAAATTACTGGTTATCATTTTATCTTTAAAATGTACGGCTCCGTTACTAGGAGCATATACACCTGTGATTACATTGAAAGCCGTTGTTTTACCAGCACCATTCGGACCGATTAAAGAAACGATTTCACCGTCATTTACTTCCAAGGAAAGGTTGTCAACAGCGATTACACCACCAAACTGCATGGTAACATCTTGAACACGTAAAATATTATTAGACATTCTTAGAACCTCCTTCTTTCGAGGTGTGTTTCATTGAGGCTCTCAATTTTGTAATGCGTTTCCCTATTCGATCCCAGGAAAATTCATTCTTTCCCATTATTCCACGCTGATAGAAGAGCACAACTGCTAATAGAACGATTGAGAAAATAACCATACGGAAACCGGTTCGAAATAATGGAACCTGAAAATCCCCAATATAGAGAGGAGTATCAAAGAAACGAAGCCACCATTCTTTGCTGGCAGTTACTAAGAGCGCTGAAATTATACTGCCAGTAGCACTACCGATACCACCAATGACTACGATCAACAGAATATCATAGGTTAAGGATATGCTGAATGTTTTTGAGTCAATGGAACGCATGAACATGGCAAGCATACCGCCGCTGACAGCAGAAAAGAAGGAGCCAATAATAAAGGACAGCTGCTTATGTTTAAACAAGTTGATACCCATTGCTTCAGCTGCAATTTCATCCTCACGGATGGCTTTAAAGGACCGACCGAAGGTACTGCGGATCAATAATATCATAAATGCAATACAAACGGCTGCTATCATAAAGGTTTGAAACAAAGAAGAGAAACCCGGTATTTTCTTTAGACCATAGGACCCATTGGTAATGGTATCCAATTGCGGACTAGAGATAACCGCACGCATGATTTCAGAAAAACCAAGGGTTGCAATTGCAAGATAATCGCTTTTTAAACGCAGTACCGGGATACCAATCAGAGCAGCAAATAATGCGCCTGCCAAGCCTCCGATAATTAAGGCAACATAGGGAATCAGAGCCTGTGTCCACGCGGGACCGGATTCCAGAAAGTTCTTAAAGTTCAAAATTGCCGGTGAAACACCGCTTATATAATATACATCTTTAATACTGTCTGCAGGAATTAAAAATATTGCAGTGATATATGCTCCAATCGCCATAAATCCTGCCTGACCCAAGGAAAAAAGGCCGGTAAAACCGGTTACCAGGTTCATGGAAACAGCAACAACCGCTAAAATGATACCCTTTTGAAGAACTGTATATGCCATGCCATACTGAGCTTTATTTGCATCAAGAAAGAATAGTAAAGCCAGAAGGAGTATGGTAAGAACGAGAGAAAAAGTCAATTTTTTTGATGTCTTCATACGAACTCCTTTCTTATACCTTATCAATATTTTTCTCGCCAAACAAACCAGTCGGACGGAACAATAGTATAATAATCAACAAAATAAATGTAAACGCATCACTAAAAGTGGAATATCCAAAAGCAACTAGGAAAGTTTCACAGATACCGATGATAAAACCACCAACGACTGCACCGGGAATACTTCCGATCCCGCCAAGAACTGCTGCAACAAAGCATTTTAAGCCGGGCAGCGTACCGCTAAAGGGAGTCACTGACATACGATCCGTAAAATAAAGGATAGAGCCGACTGCTGCTAGTAGGGAGCCGATTACAAAGGTAGTGCTGATTGTATTATTAATACGGATACCCATTAATTGAGCAGTTTCAAAATCCTTTGATACGGCACGCATTGCCATACCTACTTTCGTGTGATTAATCAGGAATAACAGTCCCAATACTAAGCATAACGTTAATACCGGAGTAATAAAAGTAACCAGTGAGGCTGAAATACTTCCGATTTGGAATATTTTCTTAAGGAAAGGTATTTCCGGATACGCACGGGGAAGAGCGGTAAATAAATAAGTAGCCAAATTCTGAATTAAATAGGACACACCGATTGCAGAAATCATAATAGACATACGAGGTGCTGT
>JAQZBA010000292.1 GCA_029239365.1 Herbinix sp.
TGGAGAAGATGCTGAAAACAACCATGGCAACAAACGGTTTCCAGAAACTATCTGTTGACATAACAGCCATCTCTCCGGCAATCGACCCGATCGTGATACTGCTGACATAATCAAACATACTAAGCTGTGACATCTCTCGGTTACCCATAATCTTTGTAAAAAAGAATAAAGCCACCATCGTGCCTATAGCAGATAGGGCAATCTCAATATAATCCATAAATCATACCTCCCAGATGATGCAAATCAATAACAATAAAAATCATGTACTGATAGGATTGGTCGATTTGCGGGAAAATATCATTATAAATATTTTATAATAAATTAAGATTTGTAACCTTGTAACTATTGGGAAGTAAGGATAAAATAGGAAATACTGCGAATGATTCAGATGTCAAGAGCTGGATTAGTTTGTTGTAATGAATCTGTGTGCATCTGTATTCATCTGGACTTGCCTTTCCCTCATGCGGAATAAGACACCCGCAATCGGCCGGTCTGCGCCATCTGAACACAGATACACACAGATTCATCCCGACGTAGCAAGGAAGCGCTTATGGTATCTGAATTATGCATGGGTATTCATCTGGACTTGCCTTTCCCTCATACGGAATAAGGCATTCGCAATCGGCCGGTCTACGCCATCTGAACACAGATACTTACAGATTTATAGCTATTTTATTAAATGACATATGACATAGAAACGATTTATTCTTTGGATTGGAACAGATGAGAAATTGCTTGTCTGAAGTAATTGATTATGATGGAGGTTATAGGATGACTGAATTTATTAAGTTGGAGAAGGTACGTAAAACGTATCAGATGGGTGAAGTATCCATCCATGCGTTAGATGGTATAGATTTCACTATTTCTGAGGGTGAATTCGTGATTATTGTGGGACCCAGTGGAGCGGGGAAGACAACCGTTCTCAATATCTTAGGTGGTATGGATACTTCTTCTGAGGGTGCCGTGTACGTCGCCGGAACAGATATCGCAGATTATAGTGAAAAGCAATTGACGAAATATCGGAGAGATGAAATTGGTTTTGTCTTTCAGTTTTATAACCTAGTTCAGAATCTGACAGCGAAGGAGAATGTGGAGCTGGCTTCTCAGATTTGTAAAGAACCTTTAGATGTAGATGTAGTTCTCAGGGATGTTGGGTTAGAGGAACGTACCAATAATTTCCCTGCTCAGCTATCCGGTGGTGAACAGCAGCGTGTAGCGATCGCTAGAGCCTTGGCGAAGAACCCGAAGCTGTTGCTCTGTGACGAACCGACCGGTGCCCTAGATTACATGACTGGAAAATCGATACTGAAGCTGCTGCAGGATACCTGTAGAGAGCGTAACATGACAGTGATTGTAATCACCCATAATTCAGCGCTTACACCAATGGCTGACCGGGTTATCAAGATTAAGAACGGCAAAGTAACACAGGTAACCCACAATGAGAAACCGGTATCGGTTGAAACGATAGAATGGTAGGCTGACATGAGAAAAAGAGCGTTACGCAAGGATTTTTACATGGAGATCAAGACGAGTTTGAATCGCTTTCTCTCTATATTCCTGATCGTTGCATTGGGAGTAGCATTCTTTGCAGGGTTGAGAGCTACCAATCCCGATATGAGATTAACTGCAGATAATTATTATGACCTGAGCAACCTTATGGATATTCGTGTACTTAGTACATTAGGTTTAACAGACGAGGATGTTACGGCAATTGCAGAAGTGGATGGGGTGAAGGAAGTTGAACCTGCTTATTCTACTCATGTAGTGTGTGATGCGGATGGAAACGAGCTGGTATTAGAGGTTTTATCTGCAACCGAGAAGATTAATAAGATACTAATTTCTGACGGAAGAATGCCACAAACAGAGACGGAAGTATTGGTTGATAATTTCTTCGTCTCAAATACCGGTTATAAGATTGGTGATAAAATCAAGGTTTCTTCCGGCACAACGGAACCTATCTCAGATACACTGAACATAGATGAATTTACGATCGTAGGTGTTGGATCCACCTCTTATTATCTGTCCTTCCAACGAGGAAGCTCCAGTATCGGCAGTGGTGATGTAAATAGCTTTGTAGTTGTTCTTCCTGAAGTATTCAAGCAGGAGGCTTATACAACGATATATGCATCTGTGGAAGGTGCATTGGAAATGACTGTGTACACAAATGACTATGATAATAAAGTCGAGGAGGTCCTGAGTAATATTGAAGATATCTCAGAAGTAAGATGTCAGATACGTTATGAAGACATCTATAATCCTGCTTATGAGAAGATATTAGATGCAAGGGACGAACTTGCTGCTTCAAAAACAAAGATTGAGAATTCCAAGAAAGAAATAGCAGATTCAAAAGCTAGGATAGCAGCTTCAAAGGAGAAAATTGAAACTTCAAAAAAGGAATTAAAGGATTCGAAAGCGAAGCTAGAGAATTCAAAGCCGGAGCTTGAGGCGTCAAAATTAGAGATACAACAGTCAAAAGAGCTGCTTGCAGATAAGAGAGAACAGCTTAATAAGGCCAAAGTCTCTGCTATGGAAGAGTATAATTCAAACCTTGAGATGCTCCCTTATGCAGGTCTTACCGAGTCACAGCTTAATGCAGCCATGGCACAGCTGGAGCAAGCCTATCAAGGAGCACAACAGGAGTTTGAGAAAGCAGAGACTCAGATATCCTACGGTGAAACAGAACTTGCTATAGCAGCAGATAGGATTACTGCGGGAGAAGAAGAGATTATCAAGGCAGAAGATAAAATCAAAGATGGAGAAGCAAAGCTAGCAGATGCAGAGCAGGAGATATCAGAGGGTGAGGCTAAGCTTGCAGAAGGAGAGGAAGAACTCGCTGAGGGTGAAATTAAATATAGGGACGGGGAAGCAGAGATCGCTGATGCGGAAGTTGAATTAGCTAAACTGGAAGTACCTACCTGGTATGTTCTTGATAGAGACAGTATTGAAGCCTATGTAGAGTTTGAACAGAATGCAGATCGTATCGGAGCAATCGGTGAGGTATTTCCTGCAATATTCTTCTTGGTTGCAGCGTTAATCAGTTTGACAACGATGACGCGAATGGTGGAGGAAGAACGTATAGAGATTGGTACTCTGAAAGCTCTTGGATATTCAAAGATATCAATAGCGAAGAAGTACATCTTATATGCTCTGTTAGCAACCTTAGGCGGAAGCCTATTTGGAGCAGCGGTTGGCCTTAAGATACTACCAACGGTCATTATATCTGCCTATAAGATTATGTATATTAATATCCCTGAGGTTATCACACCTTTTAATATTTATTATGCCGGTTTAGCAACGATCATTGCATTGTTATGTGTTGAGATTGCCACTTTTTTCGCTTGCTATAAGGAACTTCAGGCAAAACCGGCCCATCTTATGAGACCGGAAGCACCGAAAGCAGGAAAAAGAGTATTTTTAGAACGGCTTCCCTTGTTGTGGAATAAGATGAATTTTACTTGGAAGGCCACCATTCGGAATCTGATGCGATATAAGAAACGTTTCTTCATGACAATCTTCGGCATCGGTGGCTGTATGTCACTTCTTTTGGTAGGTTTTGGTTTGAAAGATTCCATCTTCGTTATCTACACCAGACAGTTCGATGAGGTTATGATATATGATGCTACTGTGTCCATCGATGGTGAGGCAAGTCAGGCTCAGATCGAGGATTTAGTAGCGACAATGGAGGAAAATGAAGCAATTAGTACTTATCTGAAGGTGGCAACCAGCTCCATAGATATAAGCTTTGAAGGAGAGAGTAAGAGTCTTACCATGTATGTTCCACAGGACGTGGTTGGCTTTGAGGATTACATTGTATTCCGAGAGAGAGAAGGTCATAGAAAGCTGACACTCCAAGAGGACGGAATTCTCCTTACAGAACAGATTGCTAAGAAGCTTGGAATAAAAGTCGGTGATATAATCAACCTTACCATGGAGGACGAAGAGGTACCTGTTGAAGTAACAGGAATTACAGAAAATTATATGACGCACTATGTCTATCTGTCTCCGAAGCTTTATGAGCAGCTGTTTGATCAGGAACCTGACTATAATGAATATTTTATGCTGATGCCGGGTGTGGACCAGAAGAGTGAACTTATAGCTGGCAATTCCTTATTGGAACAACCAGCGGCTTCCGGGGTATTCTATACCAGCTACTATCAGGATCTATTATCTAATGTCCTGGTGAGCTTAGATATTGTTGTCTGGGTATTGATCATTTCCGCAGGTGCCTTAGCCTTTGTTGTACTATATAACCTGAACAATATTAATATCAATGAGCGTAGAAGAGAGCTGGCGACCTTGAAAGTCCTTGGCTTCTATAATAAAGAGACAGCGGCCTATGTCTACCGGGAGAATATAATATTAACCATGCTAGGTGCACTTCTCGGGGCGATCATGGGTATTTTCCTTCATCGATATGTCATCACTACGGTTGAGATTGATATGGTAATGTTTGGTCGAAATATCGATCCAAGCAGCTATATCTACAGTATTCTTCTAACCCTTCTCTTCTCGATATTTGTAAACTTTATTATGTATTTTAAGTTAAAGAAGATTGATATGGTTGAATCACTAAAGAGTATAGAATAACGAGAGAATATGATAGAATGTGTTACTTCAATAGGAGCTGCTGCAAATCTACAATCTGTTACTTCTACGAAGTACAAGGTTGCAGGCTTTACAGCAGCTCTTATTTAATAATAAACCATGCTTACACAATAGAAAGAAGAATAGGATTACAGATTCTTTTCTATTAAATCATCGCATTCCGGATGTTCAGAAAACCATTTCACTGCATAGCTACAGGTAGGCTTTACCTTGAGTTCATTTGCACGAAAATACGCTACCGCAGCCTCCATCAGTTTGCCGGCGACACCCTGCCCACGAAGAGAGGGATCAACAAAGGTATGATCAATGTTAACTACACCTTCCTTCAACTTGGGGAAGGTAACAACTGCGATCATATGGTTGTTGTCGTCATTTAAGTAAATTTTATTTGATTCTTGATTGAAACTCATAGTTTTCTCCTTTCGATATTTTTTGTATGAATGCAGAAGAGACCATTCATTCTAGTATATCAAAATGGACGGTCTCAATTCATTTCTATT
>JAQZBA010000293.1 GCA_029239365.1 Herbinix sp.
CTCGATTCCCCAGTGGAAGCTTACGATAAGGAGCTCAGGCTTTTTCTTCTTCATCGCTTTTATCGCTGCGCGCAGGATGGCTTCGCAATCGCTTCTCCCCGTCTCCTGAATGGAGATCATGCCTATCCTTATCCCTTTTACTTCATAGACACCGACTTGGCTGTAGGAGGAGTAGGTTATATTTGCTTTCTCGAAGCTTGCTATGGTATCAGTATAGCTCACCTCACCATAATCTCTTACATGATTGTTCGCAAAGGCAACAGCTTCTACGGAACCTTCTTTTAAGATATTAATATAAGAGGGCATCCCTCGAAAAGCCCATTGCTTCTGAACTCTGCTTCCCCTACTGCTAAGGGTTCCTTCAAAATTGACGAGGGTCATATCATCTTTATCAAAAATGGATCTTACATTCTGAAAGAAATAGGAAGCATCCTTCTGCTTATTATATACAGAGAAGAAATTCACACCGGCCGGCTGCTTGATGTCACTGGATAAGGTCACATCCCCTGCCGCACTGATGGTTATCGTAACATCCTTCGATACCGTCACTTTACAGGATGCCTTCGCCTTCCCCAGCGTTGCCGTTACCGTAGCCTCTCCGAAGTGCAGGGCACTGATTGCTCCTCCTGATGCAACGGTTACAACCTTCTTATTACTGCTTTTATAAGCAATATTCTTGCCACTCAGGTTCTCCTGCGTCAGCGTTGCGGTAAGCTTGTATGCATCTCCCTGCTGAAGAGAAATCTTATCCGATTTTAAGACAATCTCCCCTACATAATCCTTACTCAAAACCGTTCCGCTGTTACTATCCTGTACAACCGCTTCCTGTTGATTGTCGTCTATCGCAGATACCTTCTTCGGATTGATTTCTAACAATAACAGAGTACAATAAATCAGTATCAACTTTATAATCTGCTTTCTATTCTTCATTCATTCATTTTCCCTTCGCATCCCATCCACTACTGCTGTTCTAATACTTTATGCAGCAGTGAGATGTCATTCTTCGAGGTACGCTTCACGTGATACATAGCCATATCCGCCACGTAGAAATAATCCCAGATCTTATTCCCTTCCTGAGGTACGGAACTGCGGATACCCTGTGATATCGTTACGACCGAGCTTGCCGTAGAACTCTTATGATTGATATTCAAATCAATCACGTCCTGCTTTAATTTACCTGCTATCTCTAATATCTCGTCATCGGTCATGTTCTCATAAATAATGATAAATTCATCACCGCCATACCTGGCGCAGAATATCCCCTTCTCCATCAAGGAATGCAGGAGCTGAGCAATCTTTTTCAAACATTTATCTCCCGCCTGATGTCCATAGGTATCATTGTATTGTTTAAAGAAATCAATATCGAAGATTTCTATACCAAGATTCGTACCATTATTGTAAGCCCGTTCAAAGGCAATCTCAGAATATTCATTCAATTTATCTCGATTGGGTAGCTTCGTCAGAGGATCTCTCTCCGATTTTTCAAGCAGTAGTTTATTCTCCTCCTGCATCAGTGTCTGCTTCTCTTTCACATATTCCAAGTCCATGCGCAGCTCAATCGCTCTCTTTGCATTGGTTCTATTTTCCTCCTCCAAACGCTCCGATAATATAAAATATTCTGCACAAGCTTGCATATAATTTGTTTCATCCTGTATCGCTTTATAATAGAGCAGCTTAAACTTTAATACCCGTAGCAGCATGTTTGTAATTCCCGCCTGCTTCGTGAGATAATCGATTCTCTCAAGTACTCTCCACAGTTCCTCGAAGCGTTCGGTGTCCATCAGGAGCTCACAGAAAAGAAAGACTTCATCATACTGATCCAGGATAGAAGGAATCTCCATCATAATTAGTATTAACTTATCTAACAGCTCATCTCTCTTCTCATATTCTTCCATCGAGTGATAGAACAGTGCCTCAAAGCAGTAGATCACTAAGGGATAATGTATCTCGTCCAGATATCTCTCTCGTTTGCGTTCAATTCGATGAAACCAGTTATGTGCTGTCTCCTTCTCTCCCATACGTAGATAACTTGTTGCTATCGTGGTTTCGGTAATAATGATATTCCTGATATTACTTCCTTTACCCATATCCTTATTAAAGTATATGAGCGCCTTCTCCATATATAAGATGGCTGTCTTATAATCCTTCAGTAAGACATATACCTGCCCGATATTCGTATATACAAGCCCTGCCTCGTAATTCAGTCCATTTTCCCGGCTGTACTTTAAGGAGGTAAGATAATAATCTATTGCTGCAAAGATATTACCCTGATTATCCGAATTAATTCCTAACATATTATAGGATTTGGCTATAAGGCTCACTAAGGGAACTTCGAGTTGATGCTCAAGGCCCAGAATCAAGTTTTGCACGAATTTATTATATTGATTAGAATCAAAATAAGCTTCGGCAAGGTAATAATAGGCGAAGCCGAGCAAGGTACTATCGCCATCTTTTTTACCAAGGCTGATTAGCTTCTTGCAGATTTTTTTCGTATTCTCCGGTTGATCGATACGTAGATCCATTACCTGACTAATTAATTCTCTTGTACTTGCCTCATACTTATCATAATTCATATACTTCTCTCCGTAGCCACTATAAATCCAAACCAAAAATATCTAGGATAGACCCATTCACACATTGCATCACTTTAATCCAGTAAATCATAACACAGCTAGCTTCGCGATGCAATAAAGTATTCTTTAATCCCTTATATAATCTCACACCCCACTACTCACAACGATCGTACTTAGTCGAGGGGCCTTGAGCCCATGCACAGTAACCCGGACTAGATCGGGCGGAATAAAGTATAGATAAGGAACTGTTTCATCATAAAGTGGAACCTATAAAATAGACCCTTTATAAAAAGTATCCATTCTATAGGTTCCATTTTGTTTTGATACAGCTCTTAATAATTACCGTTTATTAACTGTGACCAAGATCCTGTTGATAGACAACTCTATCAGATTTTAAACATTTGAATCAATCGCTGCAGGTTCATTGTAATATTCGTCAGATTCTCGCTGGAATTTGCAATCTCTTCCGTTGAGGCAGAGGCTTCTTCCATTGAAGCTGAGGCTTCTTCTGTTGAAGCAGCATTTTCTTCTGCTATCGCTGAGAGGTTCTGGATTGTATCCATTACATCTTCTTTGCGCTGCCCCATCAGATTGCCTGATTCATCAAGTACATGAACAGCATTATTAGCACTCTTCATAACTTGCGCAATCTCTTGAAAATTCGCTTCTGTCCGCATTACACTTTCCGATTGCTCTCTAACAATGATCTCTGCTTCCTTCATTTTATCCACAGCTTTCGCTGAACTTTCGCGGAGCACTTCAACAATTTCATTGATCACAGCAGAGGATTGCGCTGATTGTTCCGCCAGCTTTCTTATCTCTGAAGCAACAACTGCAAAGCCTTTTCCCTGTTCCCCTGCCCTGGCGGCCTCTATCGTTGCATTTAATGATAAGAGATTGGTCTGGTCAGCGACCGAAGCGATAAAGCTGCTAGCCTCACTAATCCTTTCCGAGCTTTCGTTCGTTTTCAAAATACTTTGATATACTATGTCGGAGGCATCTCTGTTTTCCTTGGATTTTTTCGCAAGCTGATCTACATATTTCAATCCCTTATCAACTAGAATATCCACATGTTCAATTTCCTTGGACAGTTTATGAATATGTTCTTTATCCGAATCAATCAGTGCTCCAAGATCCATTAGACTCTGAGTACTCTTCTCTGTATTGACTGCTTGCTCCGATGCCCCTTTAGCAATCTCATATATGGTCTGTGCCACTTCCTGTGAAGCGATTGCTGATTGCTTTGATGAGGCAGAAAGCTCTTCTGCCGTTGCTGCAACTTCCTGAATTGAAACCGAGGTATTCGTGAGCAGCTGTCTTACATTATCCTCCATCGCTATCAGTGATTGCGTTATAACTCCAATCTCATCGTGCTTTTTCTCAAATTTAACATAAGCTGCACTATCATCTCTTCTGAAGTCTAGATCTGCCTGCTTCTTTATTGCATTCGTAAGCATTATAATAGGTTTTGAAAATACATCTCCGATAAAGTAAGAAAGCACCACCGCTCCCAATGCTGCCAAGGAGGAACAAATAATCAAAGCATTCATAAGGCTAGAATTTGGAGCATTGTATACTCCATCATCAATAGCGATGCCAAAGTTCCATCCATTTACTTCAATGTTTGAGATTGCTATGTATCTTCTGCTTGCGTCATAATCTTTGATTTTCGTTAAACGTCTATTGTCGGTTATGTTCTGCCTGATTTGATCCATCGGCACACTGATATACTCATTGATATTGAACAGCTTGTCCTCCAGTGGCATCAATTCCTTGGCTACATGAACTAAAATATCATTATTCGCATTCAGCAGAAAAGCATAGCTATTCTTTTCGCTGATCGCTGACTGAATAATTTCATTTAAACTATTCAAATTGATATCCAGTGCAACAACACCGATCAGCTCATTATTCATCATAACCGGCTTGGATATCGACATAACCATTTGATCGGTTACCATATCCAAATAAGGCTCACCATAGTATAGTCCTCCCGCTGCTACAGAATCTTTATACCAGCCGCGTGAAGTACAGTCATAGCCCTGGTCCGGAGTCCAGCCTGAGCCATCCAAAAAACCCTTATCCGTAAACCCCATATAGACATCCGTGGCAAACTGATTGGTTTCCATCTTCATTTCCAGATAATCAAGAATCCTCTCTCTGTTCAAATCACCCATGGAAACAATACTATCTGCAATTTCGTTCACAATCTGTCCCTGATTTGATAACCAGCCATTGATTTCGGTCGCATTCTTCTCTGACAGATTGATCAGCTTCTCATTGTCTTGTTCATTCACAATTTTTCTTGATAATGTGCCAACAACCAGAATCATGATCAGAACTGCAGATGTCATAACAATGGAAAAATAAAGGATCATCCTTGCTTTCATGCTTTTTCTGAGAAATGACACATTTTTTCTTCTTTCTACGGTCGTTTCCTTCATACTCTTACCTCCTACAAATAGCTAATTTTAAAATCGGTCCATCTTGCTAGCCTCGCTAGAAGTGTAATATAAAAATATTATA
>JAQZBA010000294.1 GCA_029239365.1 Herbinix sp.
TCGATTTCTGTGGCCTCAATTAGCTTCAATGCTTCCATACCGTTTTCTGCAGTATAAATTTCATAATCTGTATCTAAAAACATTCTCGATAAAGCTTTTTAAATTATGCAAACCGATATAGTTAGCAGCCTGACGTACTGTATTCGGCATGACACCATATACTGCGGATTTACCAACTTGAATTAGGAGAGTGGATATATCTTCATCTGATTCTATCTCATCTACCAAAGCATCCATATTCTCTTCTTCGATCAGAGTAATCATTTTCTCACAATTTGCTGTCATATGCGAATGACATCCCATATCTTTCACTGTATTCATCAGATCTGCGGAATTCAAAACAATATCATCAGCAAATAGCTTATTTACATTATCCAGCAGTTCATTGTTATTCCAGGGCTTAAATACATATAATTTCGCAACATTATGCAGCAGGGCACGAAACATTGGTTTCTCCTCTGCATATCCACTAAGTATGATTCGGATAATTTTAGGGTATTTTTCCTTCACTATACTTAAAAGCTTATATCCATCGAGAATTGGCATGCGCATATCACTAATTACCATATCGATTTCTGTGGCCTCAATTAGCTTCAATGCTTCCATACCGTTTTCTGCAGTATAAATTTCATAATCTGTATCTAAAAACATTCTCGATAAAGCTTTTTAAATTTCATAATCTGTATCTAAAAACATTCTCGATAAAGCTTTTAGAATTTGTACCTCATCATCAACGATCAAAATCTTTTTCATACCCCATCATCCTTTCATTTTGTGAATTATTGTTCTTCGAATGAAAAACAGATTACAAGATTGCCGTCCTTGTCTAGTATCTGGAGTGTAATAAGGCATAAATCATATATCTTCTCCACGATATTTCTGATGTATGCCATTTTAGCGTCAAAGACTGTCATACTATTATTTCTTTTTGTAGCCTCGGTGGCTGCATTTTTAGAAATAATTGAGATGATAAACTTGCTAGTAGATCCAAAGTTCACATAAAGTCCATTCTGAGTAAATTCATCGTGAAATAATACTATAATGGAGGATATTATTGCATCCAACATTTGCTTATTAACAAATACTGTGCTTTCTGTCACAGTATGGCTATCTGCCATAAGACTTACGATCTATAGTAACGGCTTTGCTTAATAAACCGTAGATTTCAAATTGCTTCGATAATATCGAGTTGTAGATGGTTCGTTATATTGAATCACCTCGCATTTCTCTTAAGTATAGCTGTATGTTATACTTCAGTAACAATAGGCAGTGTTACGATGAATGTTGCTCCCTTACCGAATTCACTTTTTACATCAATCGTGCCATTATGTTTATTCACAATGATATCATAGGATACGCTCAAGCCGAGTCCGGTTCCTTGACCAATATCTTTTGTTGTAAAAAATGGTTCGAAAAGCTTAAGAATATTTTCCTCAGGAATACCGGGTCCATCGTCAATAAACCAAATGATAATATTCTGATCTTCCTTACGGGCTATAATCTTAATATAACCCTGACCGGACCGCTTCTGGGATTTAATTGCTTGGGCAGCATTGATTATGATATTAACAAAGACCTGTCCCAATTGAATTCTATTACAATAGATAACGATATCGTCAGGTACATCAACCTCTATATTTGCAACATATCTAACTTCATTTCTAGTGATCAGGGTAACCTGATCGATCAGATCCTTCAATACATTGGTATCCTTCTCATCATCCTTTGAAGAACGGGTGAATACTCGTAATGATTGGACAATTTCAGTTATTCTTTCGATACCGCTGGAGGAGTCAGAGAAGATACCTTCCAATTCGTTTAAGATTAAGTCGATTTTCAAGGCTTTGTATTTCTGATCCAACAGCTCTGCATATTGGCAAAGCTCCGTATTCTCTGTATTTTGCTTATCATTAATTCTATCTTGTACAAATGTTAAAAATTCTATTACTCGATGGAAATATTTTTGAAGAATATCAAAATTACTTTTGACAAAGCCCATTGGATTATTAATCTCATGAGCAATGCCGGCTGCCAATTGCCCGATTGCTGCCATTTTCTCTGATTGTACGAGACTGAATTTGGCTTCGGTAAGTTTGGCATTAATCACCTTTAGCTCCTCATTCTGTTGCCTCGTAACTTCGATTAGAGATTTTAGGTTGTTTGAGTTGTTTTTGGATTCAATCGCAACCTTCAGACGTGCATTTAATTCAATCACATTAATTGGTTTATTAATATAATCAAAGGCACCGAGTTCAAAACATTTTTTATAGCTTTTCAAGTCATCTAAGGAAGTGAGCATAATGATTGGCATATCATCGAATTCAGGCTCAGCTCTTAATTGTTCCAATAGCTCAAGGCCGGTTAAGATTGGCATAATAATATCTAATATCAGAATATCAATATGAGTTTCATTCAATATGGTTCGGACCTTGGTTGGATCATTACATAAGAGAATCTGTGTTATATCTGGAATAGAATCCAAATAACTTTTAGCGATTGCTAGGTTAAGTTGACTGTCATCTACCACAAGTACCTTCATATTTTAGCCTCCATTCATAGGTGGTCAGTCATTTGTTTCTACAATTATATCATTTGATGGATATTATTTCAACTAAGGATGTAAAACTTGGTAATAAATAGTCGTTATATTTATTAATGTAACATAGTCACACAGATTGACTAAAAAGTAACAATTTCTACCTTGACAGAGAGGTCTATATATCGTAATATTTGAATATAACGTAATTAGGATATAACAAAGCGTAGTGAGTTTCCTACAAACTCGTTTGTAAGGAAACGATCGGAGTAAAAGGTGCGATCGGACAACTTTTTGGAAAGCAGGTATTATATGAACAGTGATTATAATAGGTATAATGAAATGGCTGAATTATTGAAAACAATTGCCCATCCGGTACGAATCTGTATTATCCGTGGCTTACTTGAGAAGGGAGAGTGCAATGTTACCTATATGCAAGCCTGTCTTGGCACTCCTCAGTCTACCGTATCACAGCATATACAGAAGCTAAAAGCTGCAGGAATTATTGAGGGGCGTAGGAATGGACTGGAGATATACTATAAAGTAAAGGATAAAAAGGTTGCTGAACTGATGCAGACCTTATTTCATGACAAAGAATAAGGAATTAAAGCTATAAAAAGTAGGGGCTATAACCCCAAGTAGACGGAGGGACATGGAATGGGTAAAAAAGTATTAATCGTTGGTGGTGTTGCAGGAGGAGCATCTGCTGCGGCAAGACTTAGAAGACTGGATGAAACAGCAGAAATTATCATGTTTGAGAGAGATGAATACATCTCCTTTGCTAATTGCGGATTACCATATTATATAGGAGAGAGTATCAAGGAGCGGAGCAAATTATTAGTGCAGACGCCGGAGGCTATGAAGGCTAGATTCAACATAGACGTAAGAAATAACAGTGAAGTTGTTAAGGTCGATTCAGCCAAGAAGTCAGTAACCATTAACAGCAAGGCTAAGGGAACCTATGTGGAAAGCTATGATTATCTGATCCTTTCACCCGGAGCCAAGGCGTTAAGACCCAATATACCGGGAATTAATAGCGAGAAGATATTCACCTTGAGAAATATTCCGGATACCGATCGGATCAAGGCTTATGTTGATAAAAAAGGTGTGGAGAGTGCGATTGTTATTGGTGGTGGATTTGTCGGCGTCGAGATGGCCGAGAACTTAAGGGATAGAGGATTATCAGTTGCATTAGTGGAAGCAGCCCCTCATATCTTAGCTCCCTTTGATGAAGATATCGTTATAATCCCTGAGAAAGAACTGGTTGAGAACGGCGTAAAGTTAATTCTCGGTGATGGTGTGAAATCTTTTCAGGATTCCGGTAACCAGGTTGAAGTAACCCTGAGCAGCGATACTAAGCTTAGTGCTGATTTGGTAATCTTAGCAATCGGTGTGGCACCGGATACTAACTTCTTGAAGGATAGCGGTATAGAATTCGGCCCACGCGGACATATCCTTGTTAATAATAACATGCAGACTAAGATAGATGGAATTTATGCGGTTGGTGATGCCATTGAGGTAGTTGACTTTGTTACAGAGAATAAGACTGCAATTCCTTTAGCAGGTCCGGCGAATAAACAGGGAAGAATCGCTGCAGATAATGTAGCAGGGCTTAATACTTCCTTCGAGGGTTCTCAAGGAACTTCAATTATAAAGATATTCGGACTTACGGCAGCCAGTACAGGTGCCAATGAGAGATCTCTTCAGAGCGCCAATCTGCCCTACCGTACGATTACAGTACATCCGGTTTCACATGCTTCTTATTATCCTGGTGCAGTGCCGATGACACTCAAGCTTATTTTTAATGAGAAGGGGAAAGTTCTTGGAGCGCAGGGGGTAGGTTTTGATGGCGTTGATAAGAGAATTGATGTAATAGCAACCGTAATTCGATTAAAGGGAACCGTGGAGGATCTGACTGAATTGGAATTATCTTATGCACCACCTTTCTCTTCCGCGAAAGACCCAGTTAATATGGCTGGTTTTGTAGCACAGAATGTATTAGAAGGTAGAAGTCATATGGCCACTTGGAACGATATCAAATCGTTGAAGCCGGAAGATTATATTCTAGTAGATGTCCGCAGTGAAGAAGAATATAATAACGGTCATGTGGAAGGAGCAATTAATCTACCGGTGGACAGCTTGAGAGAGCGTATGTCGGAGCTTAATCCGAATAAAACCATTGTAGAGTACTGCCAGGTTGGCCTTCGCGGTTATGTGGCTGATCGTTTACTCAGTCAGAATGGCTATAAGGTATTGAATGTCACCGGTGGATATAAGACTGTATCCTCCTTAATGTTTGACCCTACCAAGAGAGAGAATAAGAACAATCAGTCAGGAAATGGAGGATCTACACATATGGTAATCGATCCCGATACACAGGCAATTAAGGTAGAAGTTAATCACGGAGGAAGCTTTGATAAGACTCTGGATGCTTGTGGCTTATGCTGTCCCGGACCCTTGATGCAGGTGAAGGCCTCGATGGCTGAGCTGGAAGAAGGACAGATTTTGAAGGTATCAGCATCTGATCCGGGCTTCTATGAAGATATCAAGGCTTGGTGCAAACGCACGAATAATGAATTGTTGGAGGTTACAAAAGCCGGTAGCAATATCAATGCGTTGATTAAAAAGAATCTGAGGGTCGAACTAGTGGACCAATTCACTGGAGTAGTACCGGTAAGGGATAATAAAACCTTGATAGTATTCAGCGGCGATTTGGATAAAGCGATTGCTTCCTTTATCATCGCCAACGGAGCAGCTTCCATGGGCAAGAAGGTCACTATGTTCTTTACTTTCTGGGGACTCAATATTCTTCGTAAACCGGATAAGATTAAGGTTAAGAAGGGCATGATTGATAGAATGTTCGGCGCTATGATGCCCAGAGGCAGCAAGAAGCTGAAGCTCTCTAATATGAATATGCTTGGCATGGGTGGAAAGATGATTCGGATGGTCATGAAGAATAAGAATATCTCCTCCTTAGAAGAATTAATCAAAGCAGCCATGGATAGCGGTATCGAAATTGTTGCCTGTCAGATGTCCTTGGATGTAATGGGACTTAAGAAAGAGGAACTGATTGACGGAATAAAGATAGGTGGTGTCGGTTATTATCTAGGCGAAGCGGAGGATTCTAATGTAAATCTATTTATTTAGTCATGCTTTATGTCG
>JAQZBA010000295.1 GCA_029239365.1 Herbinix sp.
CGTTAAGTCCCAATCTAGGTGTTGTCGATCTGGAGGGTGGCGGTTTTGTCATCGCTGATATTCCTGGCTTAATTGAAGGTGCTTCTGAAGGATTAGGTCTTGGACATGAGTTCTTAAGGCACATCGAACGTACCAAGGTCATCATTCATCTCGTAGATGCAGCATCTACTGAGGGCCGTGATCCAATCGAGGATATTGAGTTAATCAATGCTGAGTTGATAGCATATAATGCTGATCTGGCGAAGCGTCCACAGGTAATCGCAGCCAATAAGACGGATGTATTATTTGAAGAAGATGCAGAAGAGGTTATCAAGAAGATTCGTGACAAATATGAGCCTCAGGGCATTCCGGTGTTCCCGATTTCTGCAGTAAGCGGTAAGGGAATGAAGGAATTATTATATCATGTTAAAGGAATGCTTGCGAATCTGGATAGCACTCCGATTGTATTCGAGAAGGAATTCTTCCCTCAGGATATGGCAAGCTCCAATCTACCTTATGAGGTGTGGAAGGAAGATGAGCATCTGTATGTTGTGGAAGGACCTCGTATTGAGAGAATGCTTGGTTATACCAATATAGATTCCGAGAAGGGCTTTGAGTTCTTCCAGAATTTCTTGAAGCAAAATGGCATTCTGGTGCAGCTAGAAGAGCTTGGTATCGGAGAAGGTGACACAGTAAGAATGTATGGCTTAAGCTTCGATTATTATAAATAAACTGCATTGAGCAGAGTTACAACGATTTAATTGCGTAAATATGAATCAATTGTAAGTTTACTTTTGAAAGGAGAATACAGATGACAACAAAGCAAAGAGCTTATTTAAAAGGCTTAGCAATGACGATTGAACCAATCTATCAGATCGGTAAATCGTCTTTAACTCCGGAGATTACCCAAGGGGTATCCGAAGCTTTGGAAGCCAGAGAACTCATTAAGATCAGCGTATTAAAGAATTGCTCCGATGATCCGAAGGAGATGGCACAGACCTTATCAGAACGTACTCATTCTGAGGTTATTCAGGTTATTGGTAAAAAGATTGTATTATATAGAGAATCCAAGGATAAGAAGAAAATTGTCCTTCCGGAAGAAAAGAAATCTAAGAAGAATTTGATTTAGTAGCTATGACAAGCTGGTGATTCAAAGGGCAGGTAAGTTATAAGTAGTATGGAGGCTATGTGGACAGATGAAGAAGATAGGAATAATGGGAGGAACCTTTAACCCAATTCATAATGGGCACTTATTCTTGGCTGAAAATGCTTATGAGCAGATCGGACTTGATGAGATACTTTTTATGCCTTCTAAAAATCCCCCACATAAAGCAAAACCGGATATGGTCACTGACCTGCAAAGGGTTGAGATGATTTCTCTGGCGATAAGGGATAATCCTCATTTTACTCTATCAACAGTTGAGTTAGAGCGTGACGGCTTTACCTATACGGCAGATACCTTAAGATTGTTAACGAATGAAAATAAGGATGTAAGATATTATTTTATCGTTGGAGCTGATTCTCTGGTTATGATGCATCAATGGTATGATCCACAGACTGTCTTCAATTTATGTACCGTAGTTGCCGCCGGAAGAGACCAGATGAATGTCCGGAAGCTTACAGCACAGGTAGATTATCTGAAAGAGAATTATCAAGCAAAGATCTGCTTGGTTGAGATGCCTATGATGGAGATATCCTCGGCGGATATTCGAAGCCGAGTTGCCGGGAATAAGACAATTCGCTATTATCTGCCTGATCAGGTGATTGATTATATCAATCAACACCAGCTATATCATACTTAACCGGAGGAAGAAAATCATATGGAACTGGAAGCATTGCGCGATAGTATGAAAAGTGTACTAAAACATCCACGTTATCTTCATAGCATCGGTGTTGAGGAAGTAGCATGTGACTTAGCCATTATCTATGGTTGTGATGCTGAAAAGGCAAGTATCGCAGGTATTCTTCACGACTGTGCCAAGAACTTGTCTGATGCAGAACTGTTACAATGCTGCGAAAGATATCAATTAAAGGTTACAGAGATTGAAGCTACTTGTCCATTTTTACTCCACGGGAAGGTAGGCGCCGTATTTGCTGAAAAGCTCTATGGTATTGAAGATCAGGAGATCCTCAGTTCAATTATTTATCATACCACCGGCAGACCGAACATGAGTCTATTAGAGAAGATAATATTTACGGCGGATTATATCGAGCCATATCGTAAGCCCTTACCTCGGATTGATGAAATCAGGGCATTGGCTTACTCGAAGCTTGATCAGGCTGTAATCATGATTCTGGAGAATACCTTGTGTTATTTGGAACAATCGACGGTTGATATTGATACATTGACAGTAGATACCTATGAATATTATAAGTCAGCATTAATGACTTAGGAAACCAATCAATAAGAAAGTAAGGTAACAATACCAGAGTTCGTGGTATTTTTGCTGTTAGTAGAGATAGAAAGGGGATTGCAATGGACAATTCAAAGAAAATGGTTAGACTTGCATATGAAGCATTAGAAGAGAAAAAAGGGGAAGATATCACTGTAATTGAGATTAAAGATATCTCGATTATTGCTGATTATTTTATTATTGCAAACGGAACAAACTCTTCACAGGTAGATGCTCTCGTTAATTCCGTTAATCAGGCACTCGGTAAGGAAGGCTTTAATCCGAAGAGGATTGAAGGTGTAAGAAGTGCCAGCTGGATACTGATGGATTACGGCGATATCATAGTTCATGTATTCTCCAAGGAGGACCGTCTATTCTATAATCTGGAGCGTATCTGGAGAGATGGCAAGACCGTTAGCAAAGAGCAGCTTGAGGATTAATCGATACTAGTAGTACAAAAAGAGAGCCTTTCCTTATACCTTAGAGTTACTGAGGTATAAAGAAAGGCTTTTATGTTAGTCTGTTATCCTTAGGAAAACATTCTGAATAATCCGATTACTTTTCCCTGTACATTCAAATCTGATACGATAATGGGCTCCATGGTATCATTCTCTGGCTGTAGGCGATAGTAGCCATTCTCTTTATAGAAGGTCTTAACAGTAACTTCTTCTCCTAAAAGTGCCACTACAAAATCCCCATTCTTAGCATGGGACTGCTTCTGGACTAAAATCTTATCTCCATTAAAAATACCTACATTAATCATACTTTCGCCTTTTACCTTCAACATAAAGGTGTCTTCATTCGGCATATATTCTGCCGGAATAGGGAAGTAGCTGTCAATATTCTCAACTGCAAGAATCGGTTGCCCTGCTGTGATTGTTCCTATAATAGGCACATTCACCAGATCACGTCTTGTCAGGTTAAATTCATCATCAATAATCTCAATTGCTCGCGGTTTGGAAGGGTCACGGCGGATATAGCCGTTCTTCTCTAAGGTCTCAAGATGGGAGTGCACGGACGAGGTGGATTTTAACTTCACGGCTTCACAAATTTCACGAACAGCCGGCGGATATCCTTTATTTATTATCTGAGATTTTAAGTATTCGAGTATTTCTTTCTGCTTGTTGCTTATTCTACCGTAGCCCATTTATGTATCAGCCTCCATTTCCTATTTGCATCATTATACCATACTTGTTTTTAAAATGCAAAACTAATGTTCTGAAAAGCGAAAAAATGTTTGTAAAACAAAATATATGTTCGAAAGCTGTTGACAAACATATGTTTGTTCTGTATAATTCAATTATAGAAACATACGTTCGTACCATATGTTCGGTATTATGGTAGTCAAGATTATTATACCGAATGGATTTAACATAATTATAATTCATGATAAGTAAATTATATCGTAATTATTAGGTATGTGAAGTGAATGATTTATCGTAATTATTAGGTACAACGAGAGAATTGATTTAACAATTCAACTGATATCAATAAATAATAAAAAAGTTTTTTGCTAAGACATCGGATGACCATAACCCATAATATACTATAACAAATGAGAGATGCTTATCGGCGATACCTCATTCGTATAAATTAATAAATAACTGTGTACTGACCTATATATCATGAATTGAATTATGAATACCAAGTCAGCTGTCGCAGAAGAAATTACATAAGAGATAAAACCTTGGGAGGGTATGAAAGATGAATAAAACAGCAAATTATATTACGGAAGGCAGCGAATATTATCGCCTGAATAAGAAGAGAGTATGGAGTATCGGTCTAGCGGTATTGTTAGTATTAGTAATTTTGTCAGTTTTCTTTATTACTAAGACAGTTACAGCTCAGAGATCAATAGACCGCACCAAGCTTGTTACATCAATTGAGGTTAAGAAGGGTGATACACTTTGGAGTATCGCATCCGAATATGTTACCGATGAATATAATGATTTGAACGAATATATTGATGAGATTAAGAACAGCAATGGGATGGTATCGGATGAGATTCATACCGGTAACTATATTATTGTTCCGTATTATGTTGATGCCTCTAATGATACAATGATGATGGAAGCTAATGATACAATTATGATGGAATAAAGACCTTGACAAGAATCGTTCTTTTGCATATACTAGTGAGAAATAATAATAGCTATGACGAGAAGAGTAACTACATGGATAGTATACAGAGAATTCCGTTAGATGAGAAGGAATGACTGAAATGTAGTGAAACAAGTCTCTGAGCTTCATTCGGATCCTTTTATTTCAAAAACAGAAAGTATATCATGAGAGCTTTCTATTGTATAGATAATAGGTGATGCTATGACGTGAGTTCACGTTACAGAACTAGAGTATATTAGTACTCAATGAGATTAATATGGTGACATATTAATAAAATAGGGTGGCAACACGATAAACTATCGTCCCTACAGATATTTCTGTAGGGGCTTTTTTGATTCACAAAGTAATATTGCATCGAAGCAGATAATTTTATTCTTCTAGATACAGTCAATGAAACCTACAGATTAGTAATTCATTATTCAATAGAATAGGAGTGTAATAAAATGAAGATGAAATTTGATGAAAGACCTGATTTTCCCAAAAGAGCAGTGATCACTGCAGGAATGCCTTATGGTAACAAAGAATTACATTTTGGACATATTGGCGGCGTATTTATTCACGCTGATGTATTTGCGAGATTTTTAAGGGACCG
>JAQZBA010000296.1 GCA_029239365.1 Herbinix sp.
AGCAGCATATTCAATATTTTTTCTGATATAACCCTCGATAAAAACTTTATTCGTCGGTGGGATAAATCTACATTGTGTTAAGAATACTTGCTTTTCAATTCTTTTTATCTCATATGCTGGTTCATTAAGTCTTATCGTTGCTTCTGAATCAATCTGAATAATAAATTCAGCAAGGACCTTGGGGATCTTATAATCTCCACCCCACCAAGGATAATTATCAGCACTGGTCAGTGTATCAGCTTTTAAAACAGCAGCATTACATTCCTTCTCACAATCAGTACTTACCTCGGCTTCAGAACATATAACAGTAGCATTATTAGCTTTATAGTTATCCATAACTTTCATCTCCTTTTTTATTAGGAAACTAATTAAAATCAGTTCCAATATACTATATTCCTAGAAACGACAGAATGTGTGTAAAATATCGAAATATAATAAATAATGTCGAATATGATTGATCGTGATATAATTTATTGCTATGATAATTGGTTATTGATATAATA
Organism: Herbinix sp.; assembly: GCA_029239365.1. GTDB lineage: Bacteria > Bacillota > Clostridia > Lachnospirales > Lachnospiraceae > Mobilitalea. The sequence continues at coordinate 504 of JAQZBA010000296.1, forward strand.
TTAATATTCCATAAATCTTCAGATAAGATATTCTTTGGAAAATATATCAAGCAAGCAATAAAGTAAGCAATAAAGTAAGCCATAAAGTAAGCAATGAAATAAGCAATGAAATAAGCAATAAAGTAAGTAAAGAAATAAGCTATAAATTTTAGCCATAAAGGGGGATGTAATATGCGGTACAGACAGTTAGGAAGAACAGGGTTGAGCATCAGTGAAATCGGTCTAGGTGCCGAATGGCTGGAGCGCCACAGTGCTGCTGACGTAAAAGCCGTGGTAGAACGAAGTGAAGAATATGGGATTAATATCTTAGATTGTTGGATGTCAGAACCTAATGTACGATCCAATATCGGTGCGGCAATTGCCGGACATCGAGAAAAATGGGTGATACAGGGACATATTGGTTCAACCTGGCTGGATGGCCAATATGTACGTACCCGCGAATTAGAGAAAGTGAAGGATGCCTTTCAAGATTTATTAAGCCGTCTTCAAACAAACTATATTGACCTTGGTATGATTCATTTTGTAGATGAAGCAGCAGAATTCTATAAAATAATGCAGGGAGAATTTATTGAATATGTCAGAGAATTAAAACAAAATGGAACAATACGTCATATCGGACTAAGTACACACAACCCGGATGTTGCAAAGCTGGCAGCCTTAAGCGGTGAGATTGAAATGATTTTATTTAGTCTGAATCCTGCCTTTGATATGCTTCCTGCAAGTGAAGATATTAATGACCTTTTTAAGGAACACTATAATGTGGAGCTTAGGGGTATTGCACCGGAACGGGAGGAACTGTATCAGATCTGTGAACGTGAAAATGTTGGAATCACTGTAATGAAGGGTTATGCAGGAGGAAGATTATTTAGTCCGGAGAATTCGCCGTTTGGTGTTGCTTTGACACCGGTCCAGTGTCTTCACTATGCACTGACTCGTCCTGCAGTGACATCCGTTATGGTAGGCTGCAGAACTCCGGAGGAGGTTGATGCGGCGGTAGCCTATGAGACCGCTACCGAGGACCAGAAGGATTATGCCACAGTACTTGCTAATGCACCATATCATGCCTATTCCGGTCAATGCACCTATTGCGGACATTGTGCACCATGCCCGTCTTACATTGATATAGCAATGGTGAATAAGCTATATGATTTGGCAATAATGCAGGAGGAAATCCCTGCATCCATTCATGCTCATTACCATGGTCTATCGGCAAATGCGTCGGATTGCATCAGCTGCGCGGCTTGCGAGACACGCTGCCCCTTTGGTGTCTCAATAGTTGAGCGGATGGGAAAGACAGTACAGATATTTGCTTAATAAAGATATAATTATTGAAAAATGGGCAATTATTAAGAATTATAAGGGTATTCATGGAATTCCTTATGCTAAGGAATACAGAGTGTAAACTGCGAAGGAGATGTGTATAAGATGAATTCTATTATTAAAGTTAAAAATTTTAGCAAATCCTATGGAGATTTTAAGGCCGTAGATGATATAACCTTTGATGTGGAGGAGGGTACTATTTTCGCTTTTCTTGGACCGAATGGTGCTGGAAAGAGTACAACAATCAATACATTATGTACTATATTTGAGAAGACATCGGGTACACTTTTAATTGATGGAAAAGATGTCTCTACCCAAAAGAGCGAAGTTAGATCAACCATTGGAGTTGTGTTTCAAGATTCAACATTAGATGCAAAAATGACAATTGAAGAAAACCTTATTATGCATTGTGTTTTTTATCAAATTCCTAAAAAGGAAGTGGAGGAACGAATACAGTTTGTATTAGATCTGGTTGATCTGATTGGCGAAAGAAAGAAATTAGTTGGTGCTTTATCCGGAGGAATGAAACGTCGTGTTGAGATTGCCCGCGGGTTAATTCATTATCCCAAGGTATTATTCCTTGATGAACCTACAACCGGACTTGATCCTCAGACGCGGGCTCATATTTGGGAATACATTCTGAAGCTGCAAAAAGAACGAAATATTACCATATTTCTAACGACCCATTATATGGAAGAAGCAGAGATATGTAATAAAATTGCTATCATTGATAAAGGTATCATTGTCGCTCATGATACTCCATATGCCCTAAAAAAGAAGTACACGAAAGATAAAGCCTTCATCACTACCAAAAATGAAACAAAATTGGAACAGTTGCTAGGCCAATATAATCTGGATTATGTGAAAAAAGAGGGCTATTATAAGATTGATGCGGAACAGATTGATCGTTTGTTAGAAGTAATCAGTGTGTTAAAAGATGATATAACCAATATAGAAATAAAAAAAGGTACATTCAATGATGTGTTCCTGGAAATAACGGGCAAGAAGATTAGGGAGGAGGCATAAATGAATACAGTAATCGCATTATGGATAAGAGGGCTGAAAGCCTTTGTCAGAAATAAAACCGGATTGATTTTTTCTCTTATCTTTCCGATCTTCTTTGTATATGTGTTCGGGGCAATATTTAAAAACGACTATATAGAAAATCCAATTTCATATATGTTGTCAGGTGTTATCATTACAACCGTGTTCGAAAGTTCTCTTAACCTAGCCTCTACCACGGTCGATGATATGGTCAGCGGCTTTATGAAAGAAGTATTAGTTTCTCCTGCTAAAAGGCTGGCTGTGGCAATAGGACAACTCTTATCTGCTGCAACAGTCTCAACCTTACAAGGAATTCTGGTTCTGATTCTTGGGTTATTTATTGGCATAGAATTTACATCCTGGACCACACCGATCTACATCCTAGTTGCTATGATTTTTGTCGGAATGGCTTTTTCAGGAGTTGGATTATTCCTGGCAACTAAGGTTCGCAGTGGACAAACCTTCCAAATTATCAAAACAGCAGTAACCATGCCTTTAACTTTTATATCAGGAGCATACATTCCTTTAGCGCTGTTACCTGATTTATTGAAATATGTTGCTTATATTAATCCAATGACGTATGCAACAGCATTTTTCCGAATGATTGTATTGGAAAAGACAGGGTTACCTAATGAACAGCTTGTGAATGAGGGATTGGCTATTGATATTAATGGATTTATTGTTACTCCCTTCATTTCATTTCTTATCATTATAATGATTGGTGTTATATTCATAATCCTATCAACCAGATCCTTCGTTAAAACCGATTTTTCCCGTATTAACAGAAGCTCCAGTGACGCAAGTGCTTTATGGGGTTAAGTTAGCGAGTAAGGCAGTACAGTCTCGATATATGACTGAGTTATAAGGCTTTCGAACTAAGGTATCAATAAGAACAAGGAAGGACAATACACACCCTTAACACAGGTTACAGGACATCACATTATGATGCTGTCCGTCAAGCTGTGCATTACGGGAGTATATTGTCCTTCCTTTTCTAGGAATTTTCGATTTAGATTAAATCTTTTCGCTCTGCATTCATTTTAGAAAGATTACTGTAATATCGGTCGGTAACCATAAGAGACACGGCTGCATATTTTTTAAAATCCGCTAGTTCTTCTCCTGTTGTGGGATGAGATGCCTGAAAATTACCATTCCTATTTTCTAGGTCTTCATAAATCTGTTTTAAGGTCTCATAATATTCTGTTCTGTTCATTATAAACTCCTTTCGGATTAAAATCTTTATTAACGTATACCCATGTGTGTTCCACAGCTCTCTCGAATTACTAACTCTGGAGTTAGAGAGAACTTAGGTGAGCTGCTGTTGCCTTTAATCGCACTAATCAGGGTATTAATCACGAGTCTGGCTAATAAGTCATGATGCTGGTTAATGCTTGTCAAGCGGGGAATGTGGTACTCACCCGTTAGGAATTGATCACAGCTAATCACAGCTACATCTTCCGGGACCTTGATGGATAAATCCAGCAACGCACGCTCTGCACCTAGTGCCACATTATCATTGATAGCCAAGAAGGCGGTGAAAGAGGTATTCCTACTCACCAAAGTATTGATTGCCGAATAACCATCTCCGGTATAATAATCGGAGAGCGCGATTAATTCCTCGTTTCCTTGTCCATTCTCAGGATGAATAAAAATACAATTAATATCTTCGAGCTCTTTACCAATCACAACAACAGGAAGTTGTGAGGACAATCTTTTTAGAGCTTGCTTATAATTATCATCCACAGTCGTCAGATCGACCTGTCCACCAATAATTAATACACCATCGACCTGTTTATCAGTTAGCATCTGAAAATAGTAGGATTCTTCCTTTGTATTACGTATTCCATGAGACGAGCCACCAAATAGGGTATTACATAGAAGAAGTGTGTATCCGGCCTCAAGGGCAGAACGTTCAATCTCCAGAAACATCGATGAGAAATATGGATTCGATATATCAGGCAGAACAACTCCAATGGTTTTAGTTTGTCTTGAAATTAAGCCTCGTGCGAGAGCATTCGGTGAAAAATTATATTTCTTAATCACTTCTTCGACTCGTTTTTTTCTTTCCGGTGATACGGTTGCATTTCCATTTAACACTCGCGATACTGTTGCGATTGATACCTTGGCTTCATCAGCGATCTGATTTATGGTAATGTGATCTTTTTCCTCCATAAATGCTATCCTTTCTTATCGTTCTATCTTGTTATCATAATACAATATAACACATATTACAATATTTCGCAATAAGATTTGTAAAGGTTTTCATATAAAATATGCAATAACATGCGAAAAATGATAAAAAAGAGTGCTAAATAATGATTAAAAACATTAATATCGAGGTATTGACAAAGAAAAATGACTGTGATATATTTGTCTCGTGAAAACGTTTACATTTCAGAAAGGGGTGATTATTATAATGAAATCGAAAGGGGAAAGTATTGCAGTAAAAAAGAAAGGGTTTAATGCTTGGAAGACTTCGTTACGCAAGGATAGAGCATTTCTGATTATGTGTATTCCGACGATATTGTATTTCTTAATCCTCGCATATCTTCCAATGCCTGGAATTTATGTAGCATTTACGAATTTCAATTACGACAAAGGTATCTTTGGAAGTGCTTTTGTGGGTCTGGATAATTTGAAATTTATAACTATGTCCGGAAAATTAGGGGTATTACTTCGTAATACAGTTTTTTATAATCTTGCATTCCTGATTACTAGTCATCTCATTCAGATTACGATTGCAGTGCTATTAAATGAAATTAGGAATAAGAAATTCCAAAAACTGTCTCAGTCCTTGTTGATCCTTCCTAATTTTATATCCTATGTATTGGTTGGCTTATTCAGCTTTGCGATTTTTAACAGTACCAACGGAATTCTGAATAGTATTCTTATGGGCTTTGGGCAAGCTGGAACGCAGGTATATTCCAATCCGGAGGTGTGGCCATTTATCTTAGTGATCGTCAATCTTTGGAAAGGTGCAGGATATGGCTCCATTGTCTATTTCGCTGCCCTGACCGGTATGGATCATGAAGTATTAGAAGCGGCGCAGGTGGATGGAGCAAGTACGATACAACGGATACGCTATATAACTCTGCCAAGTCTGAAACCGACCCTGATTATTCTTGTCTTACTGTCAATTGGTGGAATTCTTCGAGGCAATTTTGATTTGTTCTATAATATGGTCGGTAGCAGCAATGTTTTATTACATAACTCGACCGATGTACTCGAAACCTATGTATTTCGTGCAATGACGAATAACTTCCAGTTTAGTACCGCAGCTGCGGTATCCTTTGTACAATCCATATTCGGCTTTGTTTTAGTTATGACGACGAATGCGATTGTTAAGAAAGTAGAACCGGATTATGCATTATTTTAGGAGAATGATATGATGAATAAGAACAAAAAGAAGGATGATTTATCGGGTCGTATCATAAGGACCATCGGATATGTATTTATCTCATTTCTTGCATTATCCTGTTTACTGCCATTTGTCATAATGGTATCGGCATCATTTGAAAATGAGAAGATATTGGTTAGGGAAGGGTATCACTTATTCCCAAAGGAATTTACGATGTATGCTTACGAAGTAATTCTTGGAGGTAATAATGAAATTATTGGTTCCTACATTGTAACGATATTATTAACCGTAATAGGTACAGGACTTGGATTGTTTATTACCGCTATGACGGGATATGTTTTACAGAGGCCGGATTTCCTAAGAAGGAACAAAGTGTCATTATTCCTTTTCTTTACAACATTATTTTCCGGTGGTCTTGTTCCGTTCTATTTATTAATGACTAGATATTTACATCTTAAGAATAACTATCTTGCTATCTTAATTCCTTCCTTAATCAGTGCCTGGAATATCATTATGATGAAGAATTTCATCAGAAATGCCATTCCTCATTCTGTAAGTGAAGCAGCAAATATCGACGGTGCATCACCTTTTGTTACTTTCCTAAAGGTAATTATCCCGATGTCTAAGCCGGCTCTTGCGACAATCGGTTTATTCATAGGCCTGGGATATTGGAATGAATGGTATAATTCCATGCTGTTTTTGGACAGCAGTGTACAATTTCGACCGCTACAGCTTCTGCTTTATAACTTGATTAACAGAGCGGAATATCTGAAGAATTCTATGGCAGGGAAGAACATACTGACACAGGATTTACCGTTAGAAACGGTAAAATTGGCAACGGCTGTGCTTGCAACCGGTCCGATCATTCTGGCTTACCCGATGGTTCAGAAATACTTTATCTCAGGAATAACTGTTGGGGCAGTGAAGGGTTAATTATCATAAGAAGCTCCTTTCACGTACCGTTGGCATTGCGCAGGTCGTCGGTTCGGAATGAGGTTCTAATAAAAGTACCATGGCAACAAAAACTATATTATGAGGAGAAAGTAACATGAAAAAGAAACTGATTTCTATGTTTTTAGTATTCGCAATGCTATGTATTTCATTAATGGGCTGTGCTAAATCAAATGATTCAGAAACGCCAACAAATGATGCGGCATCGGAAGGAACAGCAACCGATACCACCACAGCGGATGCAGATAATTATACCGGTCCGAGCGGAAACACTCCGGTAGTAAACGGACAAGTTGATACCTCTGAATTTGTTACAGTAAAGATGCTTGTTCTTGGTGATCCCCCGGCAGGCGGAGCAGATAAGAGAATGCTTGAGGAGCTGAATAAGATTCTCAAGGAACGAGTTAATGCCGAGCTGGAGATGCAATGGATTGAATGGAATAATTACGCTACAAAATATCAGATGGAACTGGTATCCGGTAGTGATATCGATTTGATTTTTACAACCTCGACTTGGTTAAATCTATGGGAGAATGCAGAAAAAGGCGCGTTCATGGATCTGACTGAAATGTTGCCCCACTATGCAAAACAGTTGTATGCTGATACAACGAAGGAAGAATGGGATGGTTGTACTTATAAGGGTAAAATTGTAGCACTTCCGGAACATAGAAAATGGCAGCTGTCAACACCGTTATTTGCTTATCGTGCAGATTGGGCAAAGGAATTTGGTATTGAAAAGATTGACTCTACGGATGCCCTAGAGCAGTATTGCAAAGCAATTCTAGCGAATAAGCCGGAGGCAATTCCTTACAATGTTGGTGGTAGTGCAAGTTCCAATGAATTATATGCAATGTGGTTCCGCCAGGATACGGATTATGTATTAGGAGCTGGAAGCATCGGTATGGCCGCACCCGTAGCGAACAAAAGTATCGAAGAGCCTTGGACCAGCGTATCTCCTGTATTTGACGACAAATTTATAGATTTTGCTGTCAAGATGAAGGAATGGGGAGATGCAGGCTTCTGGCCTCAGGATGTTATGTCTGCTACAGTTGATACAGAAGCAGCCTTCTTATCCGGGACCTCAGGCATCTATAGTATGAATGTTGCAAATTATTATCCTTTATTTAAGAAATTAGAGGATGAGAACGCAGACGCTGAGTTAGGTGCATTTTTCTTTGATGAGAAGAGAGGCTTTGCAATCTCTGATGTTATGACTCAGGATGCATGCTCTGTTACTGCAAATGCTAAGAACCCGGAAAGAGCTTTGATGATTTACGATCTGTTCCAGTATGATCCTGAAATATATCATTTAACACAATATGGTATCGAAGGCGAGCAGTATATTGTGAATGAGGCTGGTTTCCGTGAAAGACCTACCGATTATGTGGAAGAAGAAGATGCCTATCTGTGGGATATGTGGAGTACAAGAAATGATGCACTGGAAATTCCTGAATTCAATGAATTCCAGGCACAGATTGATGAAGTTAATGCAAAAATTAAGCCATGGACGGTATTAAATCCTTGGGGATCCTTCATCGTAGATTCGGCGAATTGGAATGCTCAGGTTACAGCAATTAACGAAGCCGGTACTACCTGGCTGCCTGCAATCCAGTTTGGTAAAGCCGGAGATCCGGTAGAAGCAGTAAATCAATACCGTGATGCTTTAAAGAATGCCGGAATCGATGAATATATGGCAGAAGTTGAACGTCAGATGAAGGAATATACCGGTAACTAATTTAGTTATAACTTAACAGGCGGATTTTAATAACTTCACTTGTTATTACTACATAATTAAAAACTTCTGCAGAGCTGAAGATTTTTAATACATGATTCAAAAGCATCTCGAAGCTGGTGGTTTTGAATCATACAAGGGCTGTCTGGAATGGTCGTAGCCTATGGTAACGATAATACCTATATGACAGCCCTTGTTTCATGGCGATTGAAAGCCAGCGTCACCAGCTTTCAGTCGTATATCAAAGAATAGCTTTTGGAGGAAGAAATGAATACATTCATTGGATGCGATTTTGGTGGTACGAAGCTTCTGATCGGTGAGGTTGATGAGAAGGGTAAGCTCCTGCAGAGCAAGAGATATAGAACTGGGATTAAGGATCATAAGGATGCAGCAGATCGGATTCTGGAATGTCTTACAGATTATATTAATGAGGTTGGTTTCAAAGGAACCCCGGTAGCTGCCGGTGCAGGTGTTGTTGGAGTAGTAGATC
>JAQZBA010000297.1 GCA_029239365.1 Herbinix sp.
AACGAGGTGTTTGCTCACGTCACGGACTTTTATCGTGATTATGGTGTCGGTATGTTTGGATTAAACAAAGCATTTCGAATAAAGAAGAACCAGGGCGAGTTGGAATTGGTGCCAATTACCAATACTCAGGAGGTTCAATTATCCGATCTGGTAGGTTATGAGCTTCAGAAGAAGAAGCTGATCGATAACACCCATGCATTTATCGAAGGTAGGAAATCCAATAATGTTTTACTCTTTGGTGATAGTGGTACCGGGAAGTCCACCTCCGTGAAAGCAATTTTGAATGAATATTATCCCGAAGGCCTTAGGATGATTGAAATCTACAAGCATCAATTTGAAGATCTTTCCGCAATTATCGCACGAGTGAAGAATCGGAATTATAAATTTATCATTTACATGGATGATTTATCCTTTGAAGAATTTGAAATTGAGTATAAATATCTGAAGGCAGTCATTGAAGGTGGACTAGAGACAAAACCGGACAATGTACTGATTTATGCTACCTCAAATCGAAGACATCTAATCAGGGAGACCTGGAATGACCGTTCGGATATGGAGATAAATGAGGAGCTCCACCGCTCGGATACGATGCAGGAGAAGCTATCCTTAGTAGCACGCTTTGGTATAACGATTAATTACTCAGCACCGAGTAAGAAGGAATTTCAAACCATTGTGCATGAGCTGGCCAAGCGTCAAGAGAATATCCGGCTTACAGAGGAAGAGCTATTCCTGGAGGCAAACAGATGGGAGCTCTCCCATGGAGGTATGTCCGGGCGTACAGCGCAACAATTTATTAATTATCTAGCTGGGTTTGGGAGTTAACGAACACCTTGGAAGGGGGAAATATTATGGATAGATATAAGATATTAGTGAAAGGCATTGTACAATATGAGGATAAATATCTGGTAGTACGCAGATGGTATGATGATCGTTTGTTGGAACCCTATCAGTGGGGCTTTATCGATGGAACGATGGATTTCAAAGAGCCACCGGATAAGGCAGTACTTCGATGTATTAATGAACAGACCGGATTGTCAGCGACCATGGAGCGTATTTTGTATACCTGGACTTTTACAACCGGTGATGTATTCAATATCGGTATTAGCTATCTCTGCAGGGTAACCTTCGATGATCTGATCTTGTCGGAAGAATTGACGGATGCAAACTGGATAGTCAAGGAAGAGCTGGAGAATTATATTGAGCGTAGAGTACTGGACGACATCGAAGAGGCTGAATTATAAAAACCTAGTTTTGCAGACAAGTATGAAAAGGATATAAAGGAGTAATGGAATGCTTACTTTAATAAAGAACGGTTATGTGATTGATCCTGCCTCCGGTAGGGAGGGGCGTTATGATGTGTTAATCGACGGCGAGCGTATCAGCAGAGTCGAAGCTGATATATCCGAAGAAGTGTTACAACAACAGGCGAAAGAAACAGGAGAGCAGCTTGATGTTATTGATGCTGTGAATCAGTATGTGATGCCCGGCTTTATTGACTTACATGTTCATCTGCGAGAACCGGGCTTTGAATACAAAGAAACAATTGCAACAGGTGCAAAGGCTGCCGCGGCCGGAGGATGGACCACGATCTGCCCGATGCCTAATACAAGGCCTGCAACCGATAGTGCAGACATGATTAGGCTTGTCTTATCGAGAGCAGAACAGGAAGCAGCGGTGAACATTCTGCCGGTTGGAGCCGTTACTTTAGGGCAAGCCGGTAGCGAACTGGTTAATATTAAGGAATTGAAAGCAGCAGGGGCCGTTGCTCTAAGTGAAGATGGTAAATCTGTTATGGATACTGCTCTCTATATGGAGGCAATGCGTCAGGCTGCCTATTACCAGATACCGATTTTTGCTCACTGCGAGGATAAAAGTCTTGTAGGAACTGGAGTAATCAATGCCGGTAAGAAAGCGAAGGAACTTGGCCTGATTGGAATCAGTAATGCAGTTGAGGATATCATTACAGCAAGAGATATTCTGATGGCTAAGGAAAGTGGAGTCCAACTTCATCTTTGTCATATCTCAACGAGAGATAGTGCCAAAATGTTGGCCTTGGCTAAGGAGGAAGGTCTACCTATTACCGGAGAGGTATGCCCTCACCATTTCACCTTATCCGAGGAGGATATTACATCCGTTGATTCGAATTATAAGATGAATCCGCCACTACGTAAGCCGGAGGATGTTGAGGCACTCAAGAAGGCTCTTCAGGAGGATGTAATCGATGTCATAGCTACAGATCATGCACCTCATTCAGCAGAAGAAAAAGCCAAGTCAATGGGAGAGGCACCTTTTGGTATCGTTGGTTCTGAGACTGCATTTGCGCTGGTAATTACTGAACTCATTGAGAAGGGTTACCTAACCCCTACACAGATGGTCGAGAAGATGAGTTTAAATCCTGCAAGGATACTTGGTATTGATCGTGGTTCCATTGATGTAGGCATGGTTGCAGATCTGGTCATAGCAGACCCTACAGCAGAATACACAATTGATAAGAATAGCTTTTATTCCAAAGGTAAGAATACGCCGTTTCATGGTCGCAAGGTACGTGGTCGTATTATCAGTACCTTCGTAGCAGGAAGACGGGTTTATCATAAGCAAGCATGATATAGAAGAACTCATAATGAGTACTATATTAAGAGTTATGTGATACAAGATAATAGGCCTACAATTGAAAGGAAATATTATCTTAATTGTTATGAATTCTTTGTCATGTATAAGAAAGGGATAGGTGGTTGAATGATTAATAAATTGATAGGAAAGATTGAAAAGCTGAGTGCCCCAATCGTAGTCGGGCTTGATCCGATGCTGGATTATATTCCTCAGCACATCTTACAGAAAGCGTACAGTGAAAAGGGAGAAAACCTGGAGGGTGCAGCAGAAGCAATTTGGCAGTATAATAAGGGAATTGTTGATGCCACATATGATCTAATACCGGCTGTAAAACCACAGATAGCCATGTATGAGCAGTTTGGAATTGAAGGAATGAAAGCCTTTAAGAAGACAGTCGAGTATTGTAAGGAGAAGGACTTAGTAGTCATTGGTGATATCAAACGAGGGGATATCGGGTCCACCTCAGCGGCTTATGCGATTGGACATCTTGGTAAGGTTAACATCGGTGGTAAGGATTATCGTGGCTTTGATGAGGACTTTGTAACGTTGAACCCTTATATGGGATCCGATGCTGTGAATCCTTTTCTGGAGGTATGCAAGGAGGAGAAGAAGGGCTTATTCATTCTGGTGAAGACTTCTAATCCTTCCAGCGGTGATTTTCAGGATCAATTAATAGGGGACAGACCACTTTATGAATTAGTTGGTAAGAAGGTGGCAGAATGGGGTGAACAGCATATGGGAAGCTCCTATAGCTATGTAGGAGCGGTGGTTGGTGCGACTTATCCTGCGATGGGCAAGCTTCTTCGAGAACTTATGCCGAAGACTTATATTTTGGTACCGGGCTACGGTGCGCAAGGCGGTAAGGCTGAAGACCTGGTTCATTACTTTAATAAAGATGGTCTTGGTGCAATCGTGAATTCCTCCCGTGGCATCATTGCTGCTTATAAGCTAAAGGGCTATGAACGCTTTGGCGAACAGGCATATGCGGATGCTTCCAGACAGGCTGTCATCGATATGACAGAGGATTTAAAACAGGCATGGCAGCGTAAATAATTGTATGAATAAAAAGAGAGCTTATCAATAGCTTCAGCTAAAGTGGTAGATTATTTCCTATCCTTTAGCGGTAACTATGATAAGCTCTTTTTGTTAATTATTAATTAGCATTTCTCCGGTTCAGAATATGTTACACCGAAGGTTTCTACCGTAAGTTTTTTCATGATCTGAGGCTCTAAGGGAGCATCTGAATAATCTGTCTTTAACTCAGCTATCTTATTCACTGCATCCATGCCTTCTGTTACTTTACCAAACGCTGCATAAGAGCCATCCAGGTGAGGAGAATCCTTGTGCATAATAAAGAACTGTGAGCCGGCGGAGTCAGGGCGTTGGGATCTTGCCATTGAGAGAACACCAGCGGTATGCTTAACATTGTTAGCAAAATTGTTATATGAAAATTCACCTTTAATGGAGTAACCTGGGCCACCCATGCCAGTGCCTTCCGGATCGCCACCCTGAAGCATAAAGCCACGGATTACTCTGTGAAATTTAAGTCCGTCATAAAAGCCTTTATTTACCAATGAGATAAAATTGTTAACTGTGTTAGGAGCAACCTCAGGATATAATTCAATTTTAATTATATCACCATTTTGCAATTCCATTGTTACGATAGGATTCGTATTTGCCATCTTCAATCATTTCCTCTCAACTTTTAATTTACATATAGCTACTGCTGCGGTCTCATCTTGATGTTAGCCCATGCTGGTAAATATAACATAGTCAAAGATTTGTGTCAAGGCATGGGAGGGCAATAACTTGCTTAATTCATGACGAATTCATGAGAATAGAAAGTTCCCGCGAAGCGTGCTTTCTATCGTTTAATCATTATTTTAAGTAGAAAACGTCATTGGAAGAGGCTGATTGGAGGTCTGCAATCAGTAAATAGAAGGGTGTAATCTGTAAAACAGGATAATATACAGTTATTACCTAAAACATATGTAAAAAAACTGAATATTTTCACGGAATACAGTTGAAAAATTATCCAAATGCGTCGATAATAGAGGTATATTTATTATGACGATTCAATCCTTGGTCTAAAACAGCAATCCTCTTATGAGATATCATTAGGAAGGGAGGTAAGAGAATTACTGATGCATTCATCGTGATGCGTACTGAATGACATGTTCTTATCATGTAAGATTAACATCAGGAGGGATCATGTTATTTAATTAGATTGGAATGAGGTGAAAACAATGAGTGAAGTATATACGTTTGGTGTGAAATCAGGTCAGAATTCTGCTATGATTGATATTACCAGAGAAGTGAAAAATCTGGTAAAGGAGAGTGGAGTGAAAGATGGAATCTGTATTGTTTATGTTCCACATACCACAGCAGGAATAACAATTAATGAAAATGCAGATCCAGATGTGATCAGAGATTTCAT
>JAQZBA010000298.1 GCA_029239365.1 Herbinix sp.
AACCATCCCAACCATACACTTTCACCACTTCCATCCTTCCCCACTTCATTCATACCATCGTTCCAATCTCCACCGCCCATGAGTGGGAGCCCATGCACTCCAAAGCCGGTTGCAGTGATTGTTTTTTTGGCATGCTCGTATACGCTGCCAATGATAGTTGATACCTCCGGTGTAAACATGACATCATGCTGGTTCTCTTCTAGTACCGGGCCCTTGATATAAGGAACCATATCCTTCAGGATCGTGTAATCTCCGGTACTACGAATATAAGCCGCAGTAGCATAGGGCAGCCAGAGCAAATCATCCGTTATTCTCGTGCGCACACCGATTCCCATTGGTGGATGCCACCAGTGTTGAACATCGCCCTCTTCAAATTGTCTACTGCAGGAAATGATGATCTGTTTACGTAAAGCATCCGGGTTGGTGAACTGTAGTGCCAGGGTATCCTGAAGCTGATCCCGGTAGCCATAAGCTCCACCGCACTGATAAAAAGCTGCTCTGGCATTCATTCTGCAGGAGATGGTCTGATATAGCAACCAGCCGTTGACTAGATAATCAATCGCTTTATCCGTTGTCTGAACCTTAATCGTACCCAGCATATTATCCCAATATTCCTTGACCCGATTAAGCTCCTCAGCCACCTTGTTGACATCTTTATATTTATAGCGAAGTGCCTGTATAATATCCTTGTTATTACTCTGTCCTAAGGCGAAGATTATGGTCTTACTTTCTTCCGGTGCAAGGGTAACCGATACTTGAATTGCACCGCAGGGATCATAGCAGACCCCTGTATGATTGGATAATATACTGTCTACCCCCTGCGGATTATAGACGGAGCCTCGCGGCCCCAAAAACTCCTGCCGATCACCGGTGTATCTCTTAATCATCTCATTAGAGAATAGGAAAGCATGACTGTTCTGAAAATGGAAGGAATAGATATTCTTCGCTGATAGATATTCATGCTCATTGCTATACGAGGTAAGAATATAAGGGTTGGTATGCTCTCTCTGGGTACCTAAAACCAATTCCACATAATAAGTCAGACTAAGATACTTTACCTTATTCGAATGATTTACGAGCTTAAGCTCCCATAACTTGATCGGTTCGTCAACCGGAACAAATACGGTCAATTCCTGTCCGATCTCCATCTCCTCATGCAGAAATCTTGTGTAACCAAAACCATGCCTCACTCGGTAGCTACCATGGTCCGTTCTACCGAGAGACATTGGTGTCATCATCTCTCCGGTGACTTCATCGAACAAATAGATGACCTCCGAGGGTTTATCGACCACCGGATCGTTGTTCCATGTAGTAATCTTATTCTCTCTACTGTTGCCGGCAAAGGAAAACCCGGATCCTGCTTCCGATATCGTGAAACCGAATTCCTTATTCGCTATGACATTAATCCAAGGTGATGGAGGCTTATTCCTGCCATCCAGCAATATCTCATATTCTCGTCCTCCCTGGGTAAAGCCTCCGAAACCATTAAAGAATTCATAATTCCGGTTCCCTGTCTTATCCGGTTGTATTAGTGCAATCCCAGAATCCAAATTATTTGCCTCCTTATACTGCTTATTCTTCAATTAATTCATTCCGGTTTTCCTTGAGGTTTCTAAAATAGATCCCCGTTTTATCGGAGACAACAACTCTGGCTACGGTCATCAACAAATCAATCTCTGCCGGTATCATCTGATACGAATGGAGCAGGAACAGGCTTGGCTTGGTGTGATCAGAATCATATAAGCGAAGTGAGCTGGTCAGATCATTGATTAAATCATCCAATTCCTGAAGGTAGCCATGCTTTGCCTCACTCAGTAGAATCAAGTCTACCACAACGCGGTTCATCTTCAGATATTCATATGCCTTCAGCACATCCTTGATGATTCCTGCATCCTCGATCGACTTTATTCTCGCTAATAGAATGGGATTATCCCCGGATACACCAAAACGCCACAGAAAACTCTGATTCTTGTAATTTCTTCTAATATTTTCATTCGCTCCCCGATAATGCCTGGAAGGATAAAATATCGGGCTGATTAGGTCTTGGAATGCATTTATCTGAGTTCGTGAAATCTCAAGGTATTTCAACTCGATTTCCTTTTGAAGCTTAAACTTCTCAAAAATATCGTCAATATAATATTCCTTCCCTAGCTCTTCTCCTATCTTAATTGCTTCCTCCTTACTGTTGCAGACTCCGGTAATAAAGGAAACACATGCAGTCTCATTCACTCCCACCGTAATCATCAAACGTAAGCTCATGATTGGGTCATTGCAGAAGCCTGCCTGGTTCGCAAGTGGCTTACTGTCAACCACCGCCTCCGGATTCTCCGGTGTATTATTTCTTCCGAGGAACTTTAACCTGTCATTCTCATATTCCACACGTTTTCTTAGCTTTGTTCCCGACTTCACCATATGCATAATATAGGGATAATTCGACTTCTTACCACTTCTTCGCTTCGATAGAAAGATACCTATATCCTCTATATATTCACTTTCGATAAATAATTTATTGAAGGCCGGATGACTTAACTCGGCAAGATTTGTATCACCTACTACCTCAAGATAACTGGTAAGCTCAAATTCCTTCTCTTCTTTGCCATGATTCGTTATGCTCACCTTACGTATCTCGATATTGTGATTCGAATCCAAACTGATTACCGTCTTGGTTGAGACATCCCCATCCCTTCGTTTAAATTCAGCTTGATGAGGAGAAAAGATAACCTGATACTTATCCGGCTCCTTCCGCGTAGGATGGTACGTATTACTCCACAGCCTGCCACTCCTCAAATCCTTGATATAGATATAATTTCCAGTATTCGCATACCTATCAGCTCTCCACCGATAGAGCATCATATCCTTATAACTACTGAAGCCATCCCCATCAGAGGTAATAAGCATGGAATATTTATTATTAGAAAGGTAATTGGTGACCGGGACATCCGGAGCTATGCTGTTGATATACCGATTACTATAGATTTCTTCTCTAAAATAAACACGGCTGATTTTTATCGTGTAGCCCCTCTTTGCAATCGAGATCAGATGGCTCTGCCTCTTCTCTTCAAGTATTGATTCTGTTGCCTTCATCATCGCTTCCGAATGGAAACGGTTACGCATAATACCTTGATTCAAATAATTATTAATTGCTACCAGATTCATTCCCTGATGATGTGCCATGAAGGAACGTACGATACAATAAGGTGTCATTTCTACAGAATCCGGACTATTATAATCGATGGCCTCATAATAACCATATTCTCCATACATACCCAGTTCCTTCAACCTTATTAAGTTAGCAATCCCTTCTTCCTTCGCATAATCCAGCGCAAGCATAGTAGCATAAGGTGTTACTACCAGAGAATTTCTACGTACCGGTTGAAGTCTAAGCTTCGGCACACCGAAGGCTTTATATTGGTAATTGGCATTCAGATCAAATCGATAAAACTGAGACTCAGAGATACCCCAGGGTATCCCTACCTCCTTAGCATAGTTTCTCTGCTGAAGAACTGCCGCCATTGAAGACTCGGCATATACCGAATCCTCATATTCCTTTAATACAAGATTCGGCATCAGGTATTCAAACATCGTTCCACTCCAAGATACAAAACAGGGGATGCCTTTCACAATGGTGAGCGGTCTTCCAAGCTTGTTCCAGTGCTTTTGTGGCACTGCTCCGCATGCAATCGCCAAGAAGCTTGTCAACGCAGATTCCGAAGCCATCAGATCATAACAGCCTCCATCTAGAGTCTGGGAGGATACATGATATCCGATATGGAATAGCATTCTCTTCTCATTATACAGAAATCGGAAGTCAGCATTGGCAAGCAGACAATCAACCTGCTTACACAAATTGTCGATTTTCTCTTTTAACATGATTGCATATTTATTATCCCTATCCGCTAATTGTCTCAGGGTAGGCTGTGTTGCCAGCTTGTCTCCTTTCAACTTAAGGATTGCCGCTTCCTCAACAATCCCCTCGATCTGATTCGCCAACTCCTTGATCCAGCGCGAATCTACCTGTTGTTTTCGTTCTCTTTCCTGAAGGTCATCCCATAGGTCCGAAATATCCTCAATGAATTCTCCGACTGTATCATATTGTTCCTTTAAAGAACCTCTATATCGACTAAGAGTTAAAGTCTTTTTTAGCTCGTTACGTTGGGTTGTCGTAAAGATGGGTAGATCAAGCTGATCCATCAATCCATGCTTCAGAGCGACCAGATGACCAAATAAATTACCACTATCTACGGTCGAAATATAAGCAGGATTGAGTACTTCAAGTGTCCTTATATGGTACCAATTATAAAGATGTCCCTTCCATTTCATCAGCTTTAATACCGTCTGCATCAGGTGTTCCACAGAGGTTATGGTTGCACTTAAGGTCTCAAAACCAAGATCTCTCGCTGTTAGAATGGATAAGAACTGTAATCCGATATTCGTTGGCGAGGTTTTATCGCTCACCTTTTCTACCTTCGCTATCTGGTAACTGTCAGGACAAAGCCAGTTATTCTCTTTGGTAGATAGCTCCTTAAAGAATTGCCAGGTTCTGCGTGAAGTGTCCATCAACAGTTCCTTATCCTCTAGCTTGATTTCGTCTTGTATTCTCACCGTTGGCTGGCTGAAGCGGTAAGCAAGATAATAAGCCATTCCCCACCAAAGTGAGGTTACCATATATAAAAGACTCCCAAGAGGTGATAGCTCCCGGAACAACAATAGGAACAACAATAACGCAGCGGTGAATACTGAACTCCACATCGAGTAAAAGTAACCTCTTTGTGTATTCACAATTGATGAATCCACCGTTTCTGCTGTATTCCATCGTAGCAGACTCCTCTTAGAGATAAATAAACGAAACAAAGTACGAAGTATAGCATCTGTAGCAATGTAAGCACGGTAAGGCGTAATTGCAAATTCAAACATAGCCCTAAGAAGCAAGGTTCCCAGCTCCTTCTTCAGCCCTTTCGATACAAGTGCAAGCTTTGGCCGTAACAGCTTTTGCTTTATGATCCCGATCAGCAGTACGATTAGATTGAAGACATCACTGA